>NZ_AONB01000019.1:0-89928 GCF_000585235.1 Nitrincola nitratireducens
CGAGTTTCGCACAGGGCGTCTTGCCCAGCGTGACTATGACTTCACCAAGCCTTCGGATCGCATGGAAACCTTTGACAAAGCCATGATGGACGTGCCGGGCGTTGAGCGTTTCGAGCAATTTACTTATCCGGGCCGTTACAAGAGCAAACTCTTGGGTGAACCACTGATTCGCCTGCGCACCGAGCACAACGAAGCCCTGCATGATCAAGTCTTTGGCAAAAGCCACTGCCGCAGTTTTCGCAGTGGCCATCAGTTTGAATTAGTGCGCCATGATGACGCCGCCCAAGAACTCGACACCTACTTGTTGGTCAGCGTTCAGCACCGAGCTGAAGACTACAGCTACACCAGCCGTGATGAAGAAAGCCGAGGTTACGAAAACGAATTTGTCTGCATGCCTGCTTCGCGTGTCTACCGCCCACCGCTTAAAACCGGCTGGCCAAAAATGCTCGGCCCACAACATGCCAAGGTGGTCGGCCCTGAAGGCGAAGAGATTTACACCGACGAATACGGCCGTGTCAAAATCCAGTTTCCTTGGGACCGCTACGGTCAAAACAACGAAAACAGCTCTTGTTGGGTGCGTGTCAGTCACCAATGGGCCGGTAAAAACTGGGGCTCGATCTACATCCCGCGCATAGGCCAAGAAGTCATCGTCGACTTTTACGACGGTAACCCGGATCGTCCGATTATTACCGGGCGAGTGTACAATGCTGAGCAGATGCCGCCGAACAGCCTGCCTGCCAATAAAACCCGCTCCACTATTCGCAGTAAAAGCCATAAGGGTAAAGGGTTTAATGAGTTTTCGTTTGAGGATGAGGCTGGTAATGAATTTATCTATATTCATGCTCAAAAGAACATGGAAGTTCAAGTACAAAACTCACACCACAAACGTGTTGAATACGATGACACGGCGACGATTGGAAATAACTCCTATTTAGCTGTTGCACAGGATCGCATTGAAAAAGTTGATCAAAATCAACATACCACCATCATCGGCAACCTAACCGAAAAAATAGACGGCAATCAGGGAGTCACGCTCGGAGGCAGCCAGCACAGTAAAGTCGGCGGCGATATGACGTATAAAGTATCGGGGGAAATCGTACTTGATGCCAGCAAAATTACCTTGGTGTCAGGTGGTGCTTCGATTGTGATCACATCTGGAGGTATCAACATAGCACCCAGTATTAATGTGGGCTCAGCATCCCCAGGTACAGCGGCTATACCGTCGATACCTGAAATATTGGAAGTCGCCGCGGGGGCAGGATCTCCCTTTGTATCACATTGCCCCAAAACGACTTAAGCAATGACTAAGGACAGAATATCAATGGACGCCTTTCAACAGGATGTGAATAACAAACCGTGTATTTCAATATCCGAAACCACTTGGCCAGTGATCCAGTCAATCAAAACCTCTCGTTTATGGGCATTGGTTGATGGTGCGAATTGGCCTGAAATTCAATCTATCTTGGCAGATTATGCGCCACATCATATCTGTCTTTACAGTACGGCTGATCCAGACTCGCAACGCAGTGCGCCTTGGTTGATTTGTGTTGAATCTGACTCAGAAATACAGAGCCTGTTGTTGCAGAGAGATCCCAATACCCATGCGGTCATTTTTTTCCACAGCGAACAGGAGATGCGTCAACTGCGTGATCATTTTCGCCACTTCACTATGCTTTGGACGCCAGTCAATCCGAATGCGCCAGTTTACTTTCGTTTTTACGATCCAAGAGTACTGCTGGATATGGTGAGCGCTCTTAATATCCAAAAGCTCTCACAGTTTTACAGCGGAATTGAGTCCTTTTATGTCCCCCTCACGTTTCAAATGCAGCTACCTGCATCGTCAAGTATAGCGACTGAAGAGTTAGGCAAGAGAGCATCTTCACCCACTCGGTTTATTAAACTCGCACTAGAAAATGTACCTGACTTGGCGCAGCATAATTCTAACCAGAGCTTTAAAGTAAATCCTAAAGAATACCAAATGTTCATTCATTTGCTTAATCAACGGAGTGTCTTAAATTTAGCTGTTGCACTTTTCCAAGCCTATGATGAGCAATTTCCGGCTTATAACTACGTGGATGCCGCTCAACTCGCCTATCAAAATGCATCCAAGTATCGCTTTACAACACAGAATGAAATGACCGTACTGGCTGATTGTTTCCTCTGGTTAGGTCATAACTTTCCAGAAAATAGTCCTGATGCGGCAGTGTTACTCAACGATCCCCAGTCACAAGGGTTGCAGCACCTGTACGCTTGGTTGCAATCGATAAAAACAGCCGCCCCCCTTGCAATAGATGGACGTTCCCATTTAAGAGAAGCAGGACGTAGACAATGAATGAGCAAAAAACAACACCTCAAGCTCCTGTGCGAGGACCACGACTGTACCTTCATGACATGCCACTTGATACAGCGTGCGTGCCCTGTGAGTCTGCCAATCAGTGCTGCGAGTTTAATGGTAAAATTCAAGATGCGAAGGATTCGTCGCGATACATCCAATGGCCCTTTGCAGAAACGGATGTCAATCCAAACCCTAGCTCGCGTCTATTGGTGATTGCCGATCAAGTGGAAGGCAGCGATGCAAGTGATGTAGGCGCGTTATTTGCCAACGTCAAGGTTAGCTATCGAAAGTTTCTGTGTGGTCAAGACTGTAAGCAACCCGATCCTCAGCGAGTCAGCCTTTCGGTTCAAAACCAAGAGGGGACTGAAACCAAAACGGACTACAGCTTTGAATCCAAAGTCGCGATGCCAGGTAAAGCTTATTTGGCATTTGTAAACTGGATACCCAAGGATGTGCTGACGGCACTGATGATTCTGGATACGATTGTGACCTTTCACCGCCAGTTATCAGGCTCGGATACCACTCGTATCACGCCTCGTATGTGCGTCAATCATCCACCCTCAACAAAAACCTTTGAAGTCATTCCGCTTCCTCAAATCAAGCTTGAGGGCTCCGCAGAAGTTAGCCTTCTGTTCAGTCTCAGTACAACAGCGCCACTGAAAATTGAGTACGGTGCAAAATCCGCACTCACCTATATCTACGGCAATCTTAAACAAGAATACAAGGGCGAAGCGAAGGAGTCGGTCTATTCATCTGCTGACTCATCCGGCGGCCACTCATCTAATGAGCAGAAAGCCCCCGGTGTGTTTGGATTGCTAAAACAATTAGTGGATCAAGTGTCAGACACCCAAAGGAAAGGGACGTCATCAAACACCACAGGCTCAAACGTTACCCACGGAAACCGTGTGACGCTTAGCACCTCCGTGCGGCTGGGATTCATTGGTATAGAGTTACAAGCAAAGTCGAGAACTCCCGATTTGCTACTGAACTTTGGCGAGGTCAATGCCACTTTAAAAGCAGGTGTGACGGGGACGATCGATGTTCTGGATACCGCGGCACAAATGTTTATGCCCGCAGCCGCGAGCACAATCAGGAAAACGCGAACAGCCATCGCCAATGGCGAACGTGTAAATGGTGATTTGCAGGCCAACATCATCTTGGCCGCAGACAGTAACGTGAATCTAAAAATACACCCTAACGCAAGCTTCACGCTTCATGCGAACGGAGATGACACGAGTGTGAAAGGGCTCTGGCAGAAATCAACGCTATCGGGCCAGTTAAAAGTGATGGGCAAAGCCGAACTGCGTTTTCACGTAGAAGGCAAAGTGTGGGGCGTTAGTGCGAAAGTCGGAGCCAACGGCTCCCTCCACACCGCTTGGTGCACCGAAGTGCGTCAAAACTCAGATGATACCAGCAAATGGGAGTCCAGAAGTTATTTTGAAGGACTCGTGGCCGAGGTGAATGTCTATGCGGAGGTGTTCCAAAGAGACACCGCCGTGAAAGCGGGGGATGGTGTTGATCTGGAGGATACAGCACAGGTTGATATTGTCAAAACCACACAAACGATTTTTGATGAGGTAGACGCCAACAATGCAGAGTCGGATCGTACAGCCGCCCGTTTAGAAGCCGAGGATCTGGAACGAAGAGCCAGTGGGTCCTCGCAGCCCCCTAGGCTAAGTGTAGAAGAAGCGAAGTATGTGTTAAGGACCTACGACTTGCCCAAACCAATTGCGCAGCGAGAAGAGCTGGAACGTTTAGAAAACAGAGTAAGGCTGCATCCTTATGAAGTGGATAACCAAGTTGCATTAGATAACCTCCTGCGTGAGATCACAAAGGATTACCATGATTTAAAAAATCCGAATAGTTTAGGAGTTCATCAAATACTGGCGCCGTCAGTCAATCCGATTAATGGCAATAGCCGGAATGGACAGAGTTTCAATTTTTTTGAGGAGGTAGTGAGTGAAAACAAAACCTATGGCTTGGGTTGTGGGTGGCGTGCTGCTGCTTGCAGTGACGTTAATGATATGGAATGTAAAAGGAACTCAGATGGCACGTGCATCGGATTATGTGATTGATCGAAATTATTATGTCATTGTGCACTCTAGAGGTGCAGTATACGATGTATTTATTAATGGAATAACGACAAAAAAAGAACATCGTATACGTCCAGAAAATTTTAATCTTCCGATTAATCATCTAATGCAGTCTGGTGTTAATACAGTCACCTATAATTTTAGTCCGCTAAAAGGTAGAGATGATGAAGGAAATTTGATCGTAGAGCCGCATGAAAATTTCTTTATTCACATTTCCATTGAGTCCGTTCATTTAAAAACCCGGGAAAGAGAGCGGATTACACTAGTGGATGCACGCTATGATATGGAAGCAGGGCAAATTGTCAGTAACGAAAAAACGATATTTGATACTGATCCTGTTTATCGTCAACCGCATATGCAGACCACGGGTGAGTTAAAGTTAAAAAGTAATCATGTCTGGGTGAATCATGGCCTTGAATCACCGATTCCTAGCCAACACTTAATCGCCGAATTCAGAATATCTGACCGTTTCCCACGCTTCCATTGGTTGGACGAAGCGGTTGTATTGGAAGACACACCCAAGCTGCGCAGAGAAGTTCGCGACGCCTATCGTTATATTCACAAGCTGATAGAGAATGGCGACTTTGGTGGTATGCGCAGGATCATGGAACCGGGTTGGAAAAACGCGGCCATTTCCTTGAACATGGGCAATTCGGCAGATGACTTTATTCGCAGTGCCAACTCACGGCAAGCGTTTGTTAAAGTACTCGAAGATGGTCGCATACTTCAACCCTTGCATTTTGATCAATTAGAAACGCCGCTTGAGTTAGACCATTTACAGTTTATGGCCGATGGTCGTGTCGTTCGTCTGTTGCCCGACCCAATACAGTGGGAACGCCCGGGAGCAACGCACACGACGTTTTCTCGCTTTGTATTTTATATGAATGAAGAGGGTGTTTTGATGGTTGCTGCGATTGTGCTTTAGAGGAATTTCAGCCGATATTATGTAATCTGTCTGAAGAGGTCGGTCAAGGGTGATCAAGGATTGTTGATACGTAGGATTGAATAGCCTTGATCTTGGCCTAGAAGCAACTGCGGAGTTTACCCGAGGCCCTGTAATTACTGCACTGTGACCGTCTGCCGCCAGGACGGCGGCAGTTGAGCGAGTCATGGACGACGTAAGCGCGTCACAGAGTTGTGATTGCAGGGGTGAGACGATGATTAATAAGAGGAATGAAAAATGCCAGCCATTGCGCGTGTTGGGGATTCACATATTTGTCCTAGAAAAGGCCACGGAAGAGGGACTATCGTTAGTGGTGGTAATTCAATTGTTGAAGGCAGTCCTGTGGCGCGTGTAGGAGACAGAGTTTCATGTGGTTGCGTGATCGTTCAGGGTGCCGCCCATGCTTTGGATGACGGTAAACCTATCGCGTATGTTGGCTGTCGCACCTCAGGCGGTGGTCAAATCACCTCAGGTGCTTCGCAAAGTGAGGTGTGAAACGGGTAGTTAATAGAATGAGCCTTGCTCCTCTATGAGTATCAGCCCTGTTAAACGGTAGGTCATATTGATGTATTCACAAAAAAACGCTTACTTGCCATCGACACACCTCTCGGCTTTCAACGCTGGGAGGTTTCCATAAGAATGGCCACCAGTTCAATAGCAACGAATGCAGAACTAAGCAATTACCTACCGGTCAGTGAGTTTTATTTCGATACGTCGATTGCGCTGAAATGCCTGTGCAGATTGTCCGGTATCGACAGGGTAAAACTCACCAAATCCTGTTGCTGCTAGGCGATGAGGAGGAATACCTTGGTCGATTAGATATCGCACGACTGAAACGGCGCGTGCCGTTGAAAGCTCCCAATTGCTGGGGAAAAGTGGGGTGTTGATAGGAACTCGGTCCGTATGCCCATCGATTCGAACAATCCAGTCAATATCCGATGGAATATCTTCTGCAACGTCCAGCAAAAGTGAGGCGAGCGTGTTGAGCTCTACTTGCCCTGCCGCACCAATTTGAGCAGAACCTGATTCGAAGAATAATTCGGATGGCAGCAAGAAACGATCTCCGACAATGCGGATATTTGCATGGCTTGCCAGTGCCTCGCGTAATCGACCAAAGAATACGGACTGATAGCGCTCTAGCTCATTGACTCGCTCAGCCAGAAGCCGATTAATTTGTGTCCCAAGCCCCGCAATCTCGGTGTCTTTCTCTTCATTTAATGAAAGCTGCAAGCGCAAGGCATTGCTGATTTGTTGCAGTTGCTGCTGTAATAGGGCAATTCGGTGGGTTAAGCGTCGAATAGATGCCTCTTGATTTGCGGTTAAGCGACGCTCGTCCCTTAAGTTATCATCTGTTGACGTCAGCCGTTGAGTCAGTGTTTGGATCTGATGTTGCGTGCTTGCTAAGGCAAGGGTTTGGTTTTGCATCTCGGTTTGGCTTAGGAGAAGTTCAGCACGTACTTGTGCCAGAGCAGACTGCTCATCCTCTAAAGTGCTTTTGAGTTCAACAAGCTGATGTTGCTGAGTGATCAGCTGTTGTTGTAAGTCTTCGGCTTCTTGTTGCGCAGCGCTTAAGCGGGTTTCTAATACACTGATGTGCGCTTGATGAGCAGCGATAGTGTCGCTCGATGTTTGTAAGGCTGATAATGCGTCTTGCTGCAAACGCTCAAGAGCTTCTTTCTGCAGTCTTTCTGCTTCGAGTGATGCCTGTAAATCTAGAATTTCGGCTTGACTGACGGTGAGTTGTGTTTCAGCATTATTCAGCTCAGTCACTAAGCTTTCTAAAACCGATTCTAAAGTGGCTTCGCGTGATAGGCTACGTTCATATTCGGATTGGAGGGCCTCAAGCTCTGCGGATAATCGAAGCGTGCGTTCCTCTTCAACACCGAGCAGTCGCGTAATTTCGCTTAAATGATCGTTTAGACTGGCAAGCTCTGTGTCTCGGTTAGAGAGTGTTTGAGATAAGTAAAGCTGTGTGACCATGTAGATCATGAGCATGAAAATGACGAGCATGAGTAAGGCCGACAAGGCATCGACATACCCCGGCCAAATATTGATGCTACTTCGACTGCGACGTCCCGAACTCAGCATAGTAAAGTCTCCTTGGCCTATTATGACTGTTTGCGTGCTAGCTCAGTCGCAAGCTTGAGATTTTCTTGCCTTAATCGGTCTATCTCCAGAAGAACATCTAAGTGTGCTTTGTCATCAGGAATTGCATCGGGATCATTAGGGTCACCGTGAAAACGTGCTTTTTCAACCAGATTGGTGACGCCTGTTAACCACTCCTCTAAGCCGTCGTAAAAACGGTTTTGAGCATGGCCCGCTTGAATATCAAGAAAGCCTAAAACCAAGGATCCTCCTAAGCCTAGCAAGGATGAACTAAAGGCAGTTCCCATACCTTCAAGGGGTTTTAACAAACCACTTTGCAGAGCTGTAAAGACCTCGGCGAAGTCTCGTTGCTGCATATCCAGGCTCATGATGACGTGTCCGACAGAGGAAATGGTACCCAGCAAGCCCCAAAAGGTGCCGAGTAAGCCTAAGAACACCAATAGACCTATAAAATAGCGAGTAATTTCGCGTTGTTCGTCAAGGCGTGTGCGAATACCATCTAAGACGGTTCGCAATGACATGCTTGATAGCGAAAAACGATCTCGTTTGGAGTCTTCACCGAGCTGTCTCGCTAAGGGCTTGAGCAATCTGGGTTCCCGTAAAATAGAAAGGCCTGTTCGTCCGGTTCTAAACTGAGCCACCCAACGAATCTCGGGGAACAGCATGAATACTTGGCGATAGGTGATGACAATACCCACCAATAGCACTACGAAAATGAGAAGGTTAAACACCCAGTTTGCCATGAAAACGGTTTGCAATGGAGCAAAAATTAAGGCACAAACGGCACCGACGATGGCTAAGAAAGTCGTCATCCAAAAAATCGTATGCTTCGGGTTGCTCATAGAAATACCACTCAAAGTCAGCGTGAGTTATAGATCAGATCATCTATGACAATGGCTCAAGTGTAAATAGCTAAACTTTCCTGATTCTCATGTAGAATTGCCAAACGCGTAAAAATATGTTGATCTCAATCAGGTGCTTAAGCCTGTGTTGATATTAATCGATAATAATTCTTTTTTTCATGTTGCGTTGCGGTATGATAAGCTTGCAGCGTATTTATAATGTTGTACAAAATGGAGTCCGTACTGTATGAAATCCCCCATGACTTTAGCGTTTGTATTAGCGGCCTCATTAGGCTTGGCCGCCTGTGATAAGAAAGAAGAGCCTGCGGCACCCGTTACGCCTCCACCCGCTACGTCTCAGGCTGAGCAAGAGACGGCTCCAGAGGTGGTTGAAGAGGCAGCTCCTGAAGCAGTTGAGGAAACGGCCTCAGAAGTGGTTGAAGCGGTAGACGCCGTTGAAGAGTCTGCTTCAGAGGCTGAGGTGTTGATTGAAGAAACCATTGAATCGATTGAAACTCGTGTCGAAGAGGTTTCAGAAGCCGTTAGTGAAGCCGTTGAAGCAGGGCAAGCACAAGTAGAGGAAGCGGTTGAGGAGTTAAAAGCCGACGCGCAAAGCGCGATTGATGCTTTACAAGCAGTCGCTACCGAAAACGCTGAAGCCGCAGCTGAGCTGGCTGAACAGGCAGAAGAAGCTGTTGCAGAAAAAGCGTCAGCAATTGTTGAGTCGGTGCGTGAACTGACTGAAGAAAAAGACGCTGAGTAATTTGTAAAACTCACATTCGAGATGGCCTGTGACTCAGTGTTAAGGCACGAAGTCACAGGTCCCGATAGTTCGTTAAGGTTTTTCCTCCACGCGCTCACCTCGCTGGTCTTCCCATCTGAAGAGAAGATTGTCAGTTTCATCTAAGAAAACACTGACAAAGGGATTTGCTGATGTGCCTGTATGGAATTTAACAAGCAGGATGGGTTGGTTATTGTGTTCAATGGTCAGTGACTCAACGAGTTGCTGAGGAATGACGTCACCCGCAGCCGTTTCTCGAAAGCCAGTTTCCATCGGATGATTAATAAGCGTTCTGACTTCTGCCGCTTCACCAGGTCGAGTGTTTCTCGGCAATGCAATTCGAGGAGTGCTCATAGCGGCAGCCTCTACCGAGTCATCTCCTGTCATTAAGCAACCACTTACAGTGACTCTTACGTCGCGTTGATTCAACCACTGACGTCCTTGGTTACTTTCCGCTAAGACAAATACTGTTTGCGATTCACTTAAGCGAATGCGTGTCGATAGCTCAACTCGGCTGAAGGGAGCTTCAAAGTGAAAATCAATCACTTCGGAGTTCGGGTTACCGCTTGAAAAAACACGAATAGAGCGAATAAATTCACTTTCGGCGAGTTGCGAAGTATCGAAATTCACACGTAAAGGAACCGCGGCACCATTCTCAGCCACTAAGGGTAGCGTTAGATCAATACCCTTGGATAATACCTCTTCAGCCTTAACGGTTTGCGCCAGAGGGGCAAGGCGTTGCCAATCGCTGGCCGTTTGTGCAGTTGCGGGTAAGCAGCTAACAAGTGCGAATGCGGCCAAGAGACGTCTTACACTCATGAATTCTCCTTTAGTATGATTTAAAGACGCGTAAGGATATGTACGCTCCGAAAATGATCGAGGGTAAAGCGATTAGGCTGGTGAATGCAAGTGTTGAAAAACCACTGAGACCTTGCCCTAGTGTGCACCCTAAGGATAGAACGCCTCCTGTTCCCATTAGAACCCCACCCACAATGCCTTTTTGCATTTGGCCGACGCTGTCATAGGCTTGCCATTGGAATTCTCGACTGAGTAACGCTCGCCCAAAACTGCCTAGAATGACGCCGAGCACAACAACGCTTGCAAAGCTTAAATTCATTCCCGATGCGAGCATTAAATACTGTAAAGATTCGCCAATGGGGGCAACGAAGGTTAATGAGCTAAGCCTGATAGGATCAAAGTCATCTGCACCGACAACGCCTGTGATCCACCAACCCGCGCTAATCAAAATGCCAATGATCACGGCACCCAGCCAGTTACTGGGTGTTGCACGTAAAGTCTCTGATCGTGATGCGTACATCAGTAATCCAGCAGCGATAATAAGCGTTGCACTCCAGCGAGACACTGAAGAGGAAAGGCCCGTTCTGGCAAGTGCATCGGGCACTGAAGCGCTTGGAAGCGAAATGCGAGTAAGGTTTTCTAACCCTATGCGAAGGTTAGCAAATACACCTGACATCACCATGTACGCACTTAACCCTATGCATAAGAGAACAAGCAGAGAACGCAGATTGCCACTGCCTAACAGCACCAATGAACGCGCACCGCACGCATTGGCTAATTGCATGCCAATCCCGAACATCACTCCACCAAGGATAAGAAGCGGTATTGAAGGATTGCTTTGGAAATAATGTGTTTGGCTAAACTGAATCCCAGTGAGTTCGACCAATACTTGGCTTAACAGCAGTGCACAAGCCATGGCTAAGGCAAAGCTATGAAGCTTCCCTGTATCTGTCTTTGTAAAGCGTTGCTCTATACCACGGTATAAGCAGAAGCGGCTCCACTGCCCAACGGCACCGTAGGCAATGCCTAACAGTGCCCCAAGGATTAGGACGGCTTGTTCATGGTCACTAAAGAAGGCGTCCATAAGGTTAGTATTTAGTCCCCCAAGTGTCTTGAGTAATGGCTTCATACCAGCCAACGGCATAAGCCGCTTCGGCTTGACGTATTTCTGAGCTCGCATCTGCAGCACTCAATCCGCCAGAGCCGGGTACCGTAATGATTTGATTGTCTTCAACCTTATAAACCCCCGCAACAGAGATGCCATAATCAGGATTTACAAGGCTGTAGCAGGTGTTGGCCCAATATGGATCCGGTGCCGTAATGCCTGCCAAAGAAGCAACGATTGCCGCTGCAGCAACCTTGCCTTGAGTATTCGCAGCGAATCCCGATTTTGGCATAGGGGCTGCTATGGTTGCATCACCCACCACGTAAATATCAGCGACTTGCTGTGATTCGAAGGTATTGGGATTTACCGGAACCCAACCGCTCTCATTTGTAACACCTGCACGGTCAGCAATAAAGCCTGCTTTTTGTGGCGGAATAATGTTCAAGGCTGAGGCTGAGTGTAGGGTGCCAAATTCAGTTTCAACTTCACGCTTATCGGCATCAACACGGACGACACGACCATCGCCAGAAACGCCTACCCACTCAATCATGTCACCGTAAATCTCTTTCCAAGCGTTTGTAAACAACCCTTGTTTTGAGAAGCTATCTTTCGAGTCCAAAATGAGTATTTTTGAGCGTGGTTTATGGTGTTTCAAATAGTGAGCCACCAAGCTTGCGCGCTCGTAAGGCCCCGGTGGGCAGCGAAAGGGGTCGGCAGGAACTGACATGACAAAAGTGCCGCCGTCTTCCATTTCTTCTAACTGCTTGCGAAGCAGAAGAGTTTGATTGCCCGCTTTCCATGCGTGAGGCGCTTTTTCAGATGCCGCTTGATCATAGCCTTCTATCGCGTTCCAGCGCATATCAATGCCCGGTGATAAGAGTAAGCGGTCATAACTTAAAACCTCTCCAGTGGAGAGTGTTACTTTGTGTGCGACACCGTCAATGTCTTCAGCAAATGCGTGAATGACCTTCACACCAAAGACATTTTTGAGCTCATCGTAGTTGTGACCAATTGAGTCAAGACTGCGCTCACCAGCCAAGACCAAATTTGAAAATGGGCAGGTATAAAAGGTGGAGTTGGGCTCGATCAACGTGACGTCTATCTTTGGGTTCCCACGCTTAATGTATTTTGCAGCCGTTGCACCCCCAAATCCACCACCAACGACAATGACATGCCCTGCGTGACCAGAGGTGCTGGCCGCGATGGTGGGAATAGCAGGAAGTAAACCAACCATGCCCAGCCCTTTTAACAGGCGACGGCGCGACGTAGAAAAACTCGTATTCTTGTTGCTCATAGTCAGTTACCCTTACTTTCTTTTAACGTTGGCAAAGTAGTTCGCCAGTGATTTCAGTTCTTCATCCGTGTAACCTTTAGCGATTCGGTTCATCACCGTTGTATTCGGTTGCAAATCCTGTTTAAAAGCTAAAAGTTGGGCTTCGAGTACACTGGCGGGGCGGCCTGCTATTGCCGGGATGGCACCCGCTAACTGGCCATCTGTACCGTGGCAATTGGCACAGGAACTCGACATTAATGAGACTTGTCTCTCTGGAAGGTCTGATGCCTGAGCATTGATTGCTAAGAGTAAAGTTGCACCGGAGAGCAGCCCAATGAGTGAGCCTCGAGTGCAAGACAGGTAGCCTGAAATCATGGTATGTCCAGCCTTAATTGTTAGTTATTCAGCAAGTGTAAAATTAGCACAGGTTGATTGCTTCTTAAAAGAATAAAATAAATATTTTTTATACTCAAATGATATATGCATTTAGTCTCTCAGTGCGAGAAAATACGTTATTCAAACCGAATCAGGTCTTAGTATCATGTTAAAAAAATTGCTTATCGTGTCGTTCATGTCTTATCTGCTGGTGGGTTGTAACGAAGCCAATACGCGTCCAGGTGAGGGTGGCGCTGACGTTGTTGATCCTCATAGCTCTGAGGGGCGTGCTGAGATAGCGGCTAGCCTTGGAAATGGTGGACCCATAGAAGTCCGGCAAGGGGATATGTCGGGTACGTTGCAACAGCAATTGGATCAAATTTCAGGTCGACTGACGTTGCTACAAGAGCAAGTGATTCAAATTCGTTCTTTAAGCCAACAGACGTTGGAGCAGGGTCAGCTGAATATGTCACGTTTGCAGCTTTTGACGGAGAGCCGTGCGTTAGGCCCTTCTGTGGCAGGGCAGGCTGAAAGTGATAATGCGCAGTATATCGAGCAAGCCGTTCGAGAAATTGATTCGGCTGTTGCGCAGCTACTGTCTGCTTTGAGCATGCAATCTCCAGATATGGGGTCGGCTGTGGGCGCTTACCGTATTTCAACGGCGTATACCCGCAATGGTTGGATTTTGATTCGCTACCATGCCGAGTCAGGAAAGGCTTGGTTGGCTGACCGTGGTGCTTGGATTGATATTGGTGAAAGTGGCACGCTTCGTAACTCGATTTTTGAAGTTCAGGTGCAGCGAGCGGATCAAGATGTAAAAGGGTTTGTAGCTGTGCGAATTGATAAGCGAGATGGTCGTACTTGGTGGCTGAATGATAACACTTGGCAGGCACTGAATTAACGATGGAGCACAGAGTTGACGATCTGATTCAGATCTTTAAAGACTGTTTTGAAGATACCTATCAAACGCGTTTAGTCAGAGGGGATATCGAGCCTCTGTATAGACCTGCCCAACCAGGGCAGGATTTGCATGAAATAGTCTTCGCGCATGGTTTCTTTAGCAGTGCATTGCATGAAATTTCTCATTGGTTAATCGCTGGGCCGCAACGCCGTTTATTAGAGGATTTTGGTTATTGGTATGAGCCGGATGGTCGAACGGCAGCACAGCAAGCTCTATTCGAGCAGGTTGAAATTAAACCCCAAGCAACAGAGTGGATTTTATCTGACGCAGCGGGTTATCGATTTCAGGTGAGTACTGATAACCTTAATGGAGAATTCAAGGATAATACTGAGTTTAAGCATTCGGTTTATCAGCAAGTGTGTCATTACTGCGAGGAGGGGTTACCCATGCGTACGGAAATTTTTCGTAACGCATTGGCTGCGTTTTATGACACGCCTCGCGACCTGTGTCGTGAACGTTTTCGTTTAGCGGATTTACGTTAGCCTGAATCGGTGAGAGTTGATCTACAGCCACATGATGCATGTCATTGCAGCTGTAGATTCTATTCACTCAATGACTGTGTTTGTGCGAGTGGCTATGACCATGTCCATGCTCAGCTGAGCGCATTGGCATCACTTGTCGAACTGGGATACTTAATTGTTTTTCGGTTCCGTCTGAGAGGTTGAGGGTAAGGTCAATCTCTTCGCCTTCGGTTAGGGTTGTTTTAAGACCAATAAGCATGACGTGCAAGCCGCCCGGCTCTAGATGAACATCTGTTTCAGCAGGGATGTCAATTTGTGCAATTTGACGCATTTGCATGACGCCATCGACTTCAGTGTGGGTGTGCAGCTCTGTCACCTCAGACACACTTGACTGTGCGGATACGATGGCAACGTCTGTCTTGCCATGATTAGATAGCGTCATAAACGCGGCGCTATTGGGTTGACCCGGTGGCATAGCTCGGGCGTATGGATCAACAATGTGTAAATCCTCACAGGCGAACAGGCTTGCAGAGGTGAACAGGCTACAGGCAATGAGTAGTTTCTTCATATCAATGATCCTAAGATTTCCCAATCAGTTTATTAAGGTTTTGAACCAGTGTGTTAGGGTCGACATTGTGTGTGACCGTTGCTTCAAGTTGACCGTCTGGATTCACTAAATAGAGACGAGAGGAGTGATCGACGGCATATTCCATCGCTGAGTCTTTCATCTCTACCTTGCGGTAAAACGCACCGTACTGGCGTACAACACTGTCGACGTCTTCTTTAGAACCTGTGACACCTATGAGTTGTGGCGAAAAGAAACTGGCGTAATTTGCAAGATGCTCCAGCGTGTCACGCTCGGGATCAACACTGATAAAAATACCTTGTATTTGTTCTCGGTCTTCTTCGGGCATGTTTCTGAGTGCTTGGCCTAAGATTGCGAGAGCCATGGGGCAAACATCGGGGCAATAGGTATAGCCGATGTAAATCACCACTCCTTTTCCTTTAAAGTCGGATAAAGAAACAGGCCCTTCAGCTGACTGCAGGGTAAAGTCGCCCCCCACGGATCCAAAGGAAATTCGTTGCTCAATGGGCTTAGGTTGTTGATACAGATACCACAAAACACCGGATAAAGTGACTAGGCTCAAAAGAAGCAAAACTCGAATTGTTTTCATAGAACGTCCTGAAATTAAACCAACAAACGTGCGTTGTCTAAAGACAAGGCTTTGGGTGTTCTCTATTGCGCATCAAATTCAAAATGACTTGTGTAAATTTGTCCATCGGCCAAAAATGTGACACGTGCACGCCAGCGCATACTGCCCGTTGTGCAAACAGCCAACTCCGTTTCACCCTGCCAATGCCTTGAAGAGGGTATGGCATCGAGCCGAGTTTGGTTTAGCCCCATATACATATCGACACCCTCTAGCTCCAGTAGGGCTTCCTCTGCTTGGATGCCTTCTAGGGTCAATCTAGCTGTGAGTGCCTGAAGAGAGGCAAGCGGCTGAGGCGTTATGCTGAGGCGCATGCTGATATCTCCACGTAAGGCAACACAGTCTCCCGTGCTTAAGTCACAGGGCAAAGGGTTTAAAAAAACGGTGCTCTTGTCCCGAAGCTCTTGTTGGCTGTTTTGATAATACGGCACTCCAAATATTAAGCCCCCCAATATAACCACCAGTGCAAAAACAAATAAAACGGGCGTTATCTGTCGGGGTTTAGATGAGTCTTGGTCATGCATAGGAAAGAGTCTAGTTGAATTAAAAGGATTATGCGATGTGACGAATTGTCGCAGTCATTCGCTGTCGGAAGGGTGTTCGTAAAAACCACGCCTAAGCAAAATAAGACGCCATTTAGCGACAATAGTTTCAGCCTCTTCAAATGAAGACAGCAGCGTATGCGTAAACTCACTATCATCACTGGAGCAGTCGCCCCAACTTTGCGTGAGAATGAGATCACCCATTAGGTCACGGTAGACGCGAATAGTGAAATATTGATTATCGTTTTGCCAGCGTAAAAGCACAGTTTCTCTTCTAGTCATTAACAGGGTGGTTGTATATGCGAGACCCCGACACTATAACCTTCTATAATAAGTCGTCTCGCAATTTATGCGGCCCGTATTATAGAGATCTGGAGAAGGCATTGACACCTAACACGCTAAGAATTGTGGCGGATGAGAATATACCGGCATTAGATGCACTTTTCGCGGATATGGGTGAGATTAAAACCTATCCGGGTAGGCACATCTCCCATGCCGATCTTGTAGAGGCCGATGTGTTGTTGGTTCGATCAATTACCCAAGTAACATCTGAACTGCTGGCCAATACGCCGGTGAAGTTTGTTGGAACCGCTACGATTGGCACTGATCATATTGATGAAGCCGCTTTAAAAGCCTTGGGTATTGGCTTTAGCAGTGCACCGGGCTGTAATGCGGATGCCGTTGTTGAGTATGTGTTAAGTTGTTTGCTGCACTTGGCGGCAGAGCAATCCTTCTCATTGCATGAAAAAACCATTGGCATTATTGGCGTTGGTCAAGTGGGCCGGGCGTCTGGCGCGTCGACTTCGTGCATTGGGTCTATCACCTTTACTCTCAGATCCGCCTCGACAAAGAAGAGAAGAGGAAGAGGCGTTTGTATCGCTGGATGCGTTGTTAGCGAGCTGCGATATCATCTGTTGCCATACGCCTTTGACGCAAACGGGTGAGGATCCGACATGGCATCTGCTTAATGAGAAAACACTCCAGCGTATTCGTGCGGGCAGTATTTTGCTCAATGCAGGAAGAGGGCCTGTCATCGATCAGCAAGCCTTATTGAGAAGAATGCAAGCCGCAAACGACTTGACCCTTGTTCTTGATGTTTGGGAGCATGAACCTCTCGTGCTCCCTGAGTTAGCTGCGTATGTTAGAATAGCCACGCCGCATATTGCGGGTTACAGCCTCGATGGGAAAATTCGCGGTACCTGGATGCTCAGACAGGCAGTGGCAAATGCCCTCGGCTTTTCACCGCCTTTGCCGCTAGAGCACTATTTGCCTGTTGCGGATGCCCGTACGTTAGCGCTTGAAGCACAGGCGGATATGTTATTACCTGTGCGACTGCTGTACGATCCCTATCGGGATGATCGTGCACTGCGTCAAACGCTTTTTTTAGAGGCTGCAGAGCAGGCTATTGCATTTGATCAGTTGCGCAAGCTGTACCCGGTTCGTCGCGAATTTTCGACCCTGACGCTGGTTGTCTCCTCTCCAGTGCAGGCAACCTATTTAGAATCTCTAGGCTTTAGAGTGGTATTAGAATAACGAGCACACATGTCTTCAACGGAATTATCTTTAATCGACGCTTCATCATCAGCGCCATTCGCTGTGCAGCCTGTTGTGTCATCACTTGCTTCGCTTAAGCCTGTTCCTGGTGATCCGGTTCGATTGGAGGTGCGGCACCCCAAAGCCCGTTTTAATTTACGCTTTGTCGGTTTGTACGAAGGGAAAGGCGTTATTCTGAGTGCACCTCGCCAGCAAAAGATAAAGATCGCTGAGGGCTCGGCGCTGTTAATCAAAATGATTTGTGCCAATCGGATTTGTAGCTTTTCAAGTCGATTGTTGAAGATTCAAGAGCAGCCCTATCCCTTGTGGCATATCGAGTATCCTCAGGAGATGACGCTCAAACGTTTGCGTCAGCACACACGTGTTCCTGTGGCGTTAAAAGTTATGATTGATGCGGGGGAGGATGCGCCAAATTCACAATGGCCAGCACTTTGTACGGATATCAGTTTGCAAGGGGCTTCTGTTGAGGTGATTAGCAGCGCTTTACCACTGAAAAACAAGATGTTTGTCACGGCTCGCATCCGAGTGGCGGGAGTGGACCATGTCTTATTGTTGCCCGCGTCGATTTGTCGAGCGGTGGAGTCTGAACAAGTGGGCATTAAAATTACTCGATACTCGCTTGAATTTTCTGACCTAGATGAAGATACGCACCTAACGTTAGCAGGCTTTGTCTATCAGCAATGGCTCTACGAATGTGGTCAGTTGGATACACTTTGACGGTATTAATGCAGAACCTTTAGGGGTTGTGCTGATGCCTCGAATATATTCTTCTTTTGCTTTGTGCTACTCTCTTGCATCCAATTATTAATCTTAGATAGAGAGTCTAGAGTAGACTATGACCACCACAATTTCACTGGAAACAGTCGAAGCCCGTGCCAGTTATGGTATTGGCCGTCAGATGGGTGACCAACTGGCTCGTAATGGTTTTGAAGACGTTGAACTTGCTGCCGTCATTGCAGGCTTAGAAGATGCCTTCACTGGACAAGACCTTAAAATCACCGCAGAGCAAATACAAGAAGCCTTCACTGAGATCAGTCGCCGTATGCGCGAAGCTGAAGAAGCTCGCACTGCCGCTCTAGTTGAGGAAGGAAAGCAGTTCCTGATCGACAATGGCACACGTGATGAAGTGGTTGTGTTGGATTCAGGTCTTCAGTATGAAGTCCTCGAAGCTGGTGATGCAGAAGCAGAAAAGGCGACACGAGAGTCGACAGTTAAAACGCATTACCATGGCACATTTATTAATGGGCAGGTGTTTGATAGCTCCTATCAGCGCGGACAGCCGATTGAGTTCCCTGTGACAGGTGTGATCAAGGGTTGGACAGAAGCGTTGCAGTTGATGAATCCCGGTGCGAAGTGGCGCTTATATGTGCCTTACCACTTGGCTTATGGCGAGCAGGGCTCTCCAGGTGGAATCCCACCTTACTCCACGCTTATTTTTGATGTTGAGTTAATTGAAGTTCGTTAATTCGCGTTAGTGTTCCGATCGGACGAGGCGGGCATCTTTAATCGATGCGTTTAGCAACGTTTGAATGTAAAAAGCCCCCGTTTTAGTAAAGCGGGGGCTTTTTTACGGACTCTTGTCAAAGTGTGTTGACTAAGACAAGAGATCTACGTAATTCTTACTTGCCGAAGCTTTGAACTTGAGCAACGATAGTCTTGCTAGACTCAGTTGCAAGTGCAGTGAAGCTTCGCCTTGAGATTTGAGCAGGTTGAACAAAGATGTGTTGGCTTCAGTGTTGAACTTGATCAAGTCTTCTGGAGTTTTTAACGTTTTTGCTTTTTCAGCTTCGGCTTTGAAGAACGCAACCAGATCTTCACCTGCTTTTTTCTGAAGCTCAACCGTTTTGGTTAAGGTTTCAGTTTGCAGAGCGATCAGGCTTTTAACAGCTTCTACAGGCTTTTGAAAATCAACAGTGTTAGTCATAATGTCTCTCCTAGATTGAAGGTCTATGCAGAACAATGTTGCACTGCACAATGAAGTCCATTATAGAGAGGTGCCTGAACCTGTCAAGCCTTTTTGTTGCAATGCACAAATAAATATTTTTAACTTTTATTCATCAAATTTAATACATTTGTCACAGTTTCATTACTCGGAAACTTCACCATTCCAGATGAGTTTACCGCACTGTTGTAAATCGTAGCCTTTGAGTCCCTGTGCACACTGATTTCCTTCAGAACTCTGTAGCCACTCAAACAATGCTTGCAGTAAGCTCCGAAAATAGACCGGTCGAGGAATAACCAGTTCAAAGGATTCTTGGTAGACCGGAATAAATGTTAAGCCCGCTTCGATGGCGGCAGATTCGGTGCCCGGCCCTATGTCCGCCTGGTTGCGTGCAATCGCCGATGCGACTTCACGTTCAGTTAATGCTCGAGAGCTGATATTGAGATGCTCAGGGTTTAAGCGCTGTTGTGTTAGCCAGTCTTTTAAAAAGCGTTGGGATCCGGCCCCCTCTTGACGGGTGACCCAGCGTTTTTCCAGTAAATGTGTGGGTTCGCTTAGAAGTGTTTCAGTGTCATTTGCACGGAGCATCAGCCTTGTTGGCGCTTGTATAAATGCACTAACACCCAGTGCCTTGATCCTGTGTATTGACGAATAAGCGCGGGATGCCTTAGATGGCTTTCATCTGCTTTGCCCCAGTGCACCGCACAGGCATCCACTAAGCCTTGTGACAATAAGCTAAGGCCCGCTTGCGTACCCGTAGGCATATAGCTGTAGAGTGCTTTGTATTTCTGGGCCTGCATAATGCGCAGGAGTCCTGCCTGAAGAAGGGGGTCATCACTGCCGGAGATGAGTAAGCGGTCACTTAAAATGCCGTGGTGGCTAGACTCTAGCAGCCACTGATCTACCAGTTTTCTTGGAAACAGCCATTTACCCGTCACTTTGGTCGCTGGTAAATGGCCATCACTTGCCAGTTGGTATACTTTCTTCTCATTCAGGTGTAAATAAAGGGCGACTTCTTTTACCGTCAGGTAAGGGTGCTGCTCAGTCATCACGTTTCCCCTTTTTCTCTGACCGAGCTTGGGCGGTAGGTTTGTCATCAAGAAGTAGGCGGTCTTGGCCACTAAAGACGAGAAAATGCCGACCTTTTGCCCTAGCTAACATCAGAATTCCGAGTTGCTGTGCAATTTCGAGTCCCATCTCTGTTGCGCCTGAACGAGAGAGGAGGACACTCATGCCCATTTGCGCGGTTTTAATCACCATTTCAGAGGTGAGTCGTCCGGTGGTGTAAAACAGCTTGTCAGATGCATCTATGGCATTCAGCCATAAATGACCTGCGAGGGTGTCAACCGCATTATGGCGCCCTATATCCTCACAAAATGCGAGAACGTCCCCCTCGATTGAGCAAACGCCGCAACCGTGAACCGCTCCGGCATTCTTGTAGGTTTCATTATGTTGGTTGAGCACATCCAATAAATGATAAATCTGAGATTGTTTGATCGGCCAAGGCGATAGGGTTATTTGCTCAAGGCGAGCCATTTGATTACCAAACACAGTGCCTTGGCCACAACCCGTTGTTACGGTTCGTTTAGAGAGGGTTTCATCAATATCATCGGGGGTGTGGGTTGTGACAACAACCGCTGCAGAAACGTCCCAATCCACTTGAACCGCGATAACATCTTCTAAGCGTTCAACAAGGTTTTGATTGCGAAGGTAGCCTAACACCAAGGCTTCCGGGTTTTCGCCCAAGGTCATGAGCGTGACAATTTCACGCTTGTTCAGGTAGAGGGTCAGTGGGCGTTCGCAGGCGAGGGCTTGATCTCTCCATTCGCCCTGTTCATCCATCACCCTGATTTGGGTTGTGAGCGGTGCGCGTGCTTGAGTCAATAAGGGGCGGTGCGCAAGGGTCATGAGTATTCCTTAATTTGAATCCCGTGGTGCAGGTTGTGAAGCAACTATCATACCAGTGGTGGCGAGGGGTTGGCCTTGCTAGGTGGGTATGGTTTCTTGTTATGCAGCCAATGGGCTTAAGTTGCGTCAAAATGTCCCATTGTAAAACAAGGAATGTGATTTATTGACCCTATTTTTTTGAAGGGAAACTGTCTGTAGCCCTGATTTGATCCTTGTTAGACATCACGGCACAGTCTTTGCCTGTGATCTATACTTCGTTAAAAAAGGGGAAAGACATGAAGCCGTCTGTTCGTTATCCAACATTAGATACATGGCCTTTGTGGGTTCGGTTGGAAAAACATGAAAAACTGTCGAGAGGTTGGCCGTGTATTACGTGGTCTGTAGCCGAAGTTTATGCGAAAGATCCTCAGCGCAGCGATGCTCACATGATTTGGTTACAGCTCTTTCGTGATGAGCGCATTGCGTATCGTTTCAATTTAAGCGCGGAAACGCCAAAGCTCTTTGTTGTTTGTGAAGAGGTGTCATCTGACCTGTCTCTTCCTCGAAAGCTTACCTGTGCTCAAGATGTTGCCGCCGATTATATGGATGCAAACCAGCCAGTGTTAAGCATTCCATTACCTGAAGCGATACATGCGTGGTTGGAAGCCTTTATGGCTGAACACGGAGAGGTTGAGGATCCAAAAGCCAATAAACGGCGCTTAAGAACAGCCAGTTCATCAGAAGGAGCCTCCTCATGACGGATGGTTTTTTATCGCGTTGGTCTCGATTAAAACGACGTGAGCTGGATGACTCTTCATCTCCTGCTTCAGAGCTAGACTCTTCTGTTGCGATAGAGGATGCATCAATTGAATCCGATACGTCAGTCGTTATCACAGACGTGGAGGAATCTGAAAGCTCTCCGCATTCGTCTGAGGAGCTGCCGAGTGAGGAGGTTGTACTCACGGATATTGATATGCCAGATTTATCTACGATCACATCCAAAAGCGATATGTCGATGTTTTTCTCGAGTGGAGTTTCAGCAGAACTTAAGAAAAAGGCATTACGTCAGTTTTTTCATCAGCCTGAGTTCAATGTACGAGATCCTTTGGATGATTACGCTTTGGACTATTCAAATCCAACTAAATTAATTTTGAAACCTGGAGAGGTCGTCCGAGGTTGGGCGCAAGAACGCATGGATGAGCCATGGAAAAGGCGAGGGATGTTCTACTTTCGGATAATAAAGTGGTTGATTCTGAAGATGTTTCTTTTGAAAAAGAGGGAGTGGATGATCAGAAAGTCGATGCCTTTGATGAGCCAGTCTTGCACAGTAAAAATGAACAAGGCGAGACAAAATGATGCAGTTGTGGATTCTCGATCTATAAAGCCTGGCTTTCGTGTCAGTATTTTGTGCTTTTATGGTCGTAAATCTTGGCTTCTTAATTGCTATCTTAACACTATAACTAAATAACTCGACCGCCATTGCTATTGAAAATAACGATATAGGCGAGCCTGAGAGAGTGTCAATGAAACCAAACAGCTTAATTCCAATGAAGGTCTTTACGGCAAGTTCGCAAGACAACGCGAGAGCGCGCCAGCAGGCGATCAATGCCTTGCCGCCTGTGCTAACCTTACAAGACAACTTAATCACCTATACCAGCCAAGGACATCTTTTAATCTTAGGTCCAGAAGACCTTATTCGCTTGGCAGCGGCTCAGTTATCAGGTTTGAAAAGCATCACCTTACTGGCGATGGGGCAAGTAAGCAGCCAATCAGATGAGCATTTGGAAAAAGCCTTAGCGGCCGTGCCTGAACTTACCCCAATATACCTACCGCTTGAGTCTTTAACGGGTTGGTTAGGTTCCTACCATCTTCAGCTTAAAAGCCCACAGGGTGACATCGTTAATCCGGCCAAGCTGTACACGGGCAAAGATACATTTGACATGGTGCTGGATTTAAATCCAGAGCCCACCCTAGCCGCTGAAATGTCGCCGCCTGGTTATTTTCACATTGCAGCCGATTCTGATCATCTTGTTCAGGCCATTGAAGAGATTTCGTCCTTAGTTGGCGAATTTGAAAAACCGGAATATGTCCAAGTCAATCATGATATCTGCGCCCATTCTGATCGAGGTAAGCTGGGGTGCACTCGTTGCTTGGACGTGTGTCCTGCCGATGCAATCACCAGCCATAACCGCACAGATACGCATGACTTTCAAATCAGTGTCGATGTGCATTTATGTCATGGAGCGGGCAGTTGTACCACTGCATGTCCGACAGGTGCGTTAACCTTTGCAGCGCCACGTCCGCAATCACAGCTTGACCGTTTACGGCATTATTTGGATAGCTATCGTCAGGCAGGGGGAGAGCATCCTGCCATCTTGATTCATGCAGAGCATACCGATATCGACCTAGAGGCACTACCAACGCATGTTCTGCCTGT
The DNA here is from genome assembly GCF_000585235.1 of Nitrincola nitratireducens. Classification (NCBI taxonomy): domain Bacteria; kingdom Pseudomonadati; phylum Pseudomonadota; class Gammaproteobacteria; order Oceanospirillales; family Oceanospirillaceae; genus Nitrincola; species Nitrincola nitratireducens. The sequence continues at coordinate 23,647 of NZ_AONB01000019.1, forward strand.
TGCGCTAGAGGAAGCTGCAGGTATTGGTGCAGAGCTTTGGTTAGCTTTGTTGGTACAGGGTGCGACCTATGTGGCGATTGCCGTGGATGAAGAAACACCGCCGAGCTTGCAGCGCCTGTTAAAAGATGAAATCAAACTGACCGGGCGTTTATTGACGGCCTTAGGCCATCCTGCGCAGCGATTGTCCTTGGTTGATGTAGCCTTCCTAGATACCGATCTTGCTGAGTTAGAAGACGCTGTTGCGCCATGGCGAGGGATGCCTGAGGGGCCGAGTTATCCTTACCAAGGTAAGCGCAAAACGTTGAATGAAGCGCTTGATCGCTTATACGAGCAAGGTGATGCAGACGATGCCATTGTTACGCTGCCAATGGGAAGCCCATATGGTCAAGTGCAGGTCGATGTGGATGCCTGCACCTTGTGCATGAGCTGTGTTGCGATTTGTCCGACCTCGGCTTTGCACAGCGGAAAAGATCAATCACCACGTTTATCTTTTTTAGAAGGTGATTGTGTTCAGTGCGGACTCTGTGAGCGAGCTTGTCCAGAACAAGCCATTCAGTTGGAAGCCCGTTTTGCTCCCGCTGCAGGCATTCGAGGTGAGCCTCGGGTCATGAAAGAAGAAGAGCCTTTTCATTGCATCAGTTGCGGTAAAGCCTTCGCAACTCAGAGCACCATTAAAAAGATATCTCAAAAGTTAGAAGCGCATCCTTATTTTCAGGGCGACGCTGCAAAGCGTCTACATATGTGCGAAGACTGCCGTGTTCGTGACAGTTACCGTGAATTGGCAGCGGATCCAGAAGCCCAACTAAGACTCTGAGGATTGATGTGTGGACACTATTTTGATGCAACAGCAAATGACAGAAGACGATGCACTCAGGGCCGATGTCTATGCACTCTTGGCGGCACTGTGTCGAGCGCATCCCTCGTCAGAACTCTTGGACTTTTTGAAATCGGTTGAAGTGGATGCGTCCACCCATAATCGTATGTCTCAAGCGTGGCAATTGCTAAAGCTTGCAGCAGAGCGTGCTCAGGTCGATCAATTGGAAAATGAATACGTCACGCTCTTTATCGGAATCTCGCAAGGTGAGCTGACGCCCTTTGCATCCTGGTATTTGACAGGCTCTTTGATGGAAGCCCCCTTGATTGAGTTGCGCAATGATTTAAACCTGCTTGGCTTTGAGCGGGAATCGTCCGTTAAGGAGCCAGAGGATCATATTTCAGCCTTGCTCGAAGTGATGGGACTGTTGATTCAACAGGGTGCATCACGTGAGCGTCAAGCTGTTTTTTTTCAACGACATATTAGTGCTTGGGCAGATCAGCTATTTGTTGATATGGCTAAAGCACCCAGTGCTGTGTTTTATCATGCCGTAGCGATGCTAGGGCAGGCCTTTGTAAACACCGAAAAAGTGTACCTACAGAAACGTCCCGATGCCGCCCAAAGCGTGCACCTACGGGGATGAGGAGATATACCATGCATAACAAGAAACAACCTGTTAATGAGAAAGCAAGTGTTGGACGCCGTCAATTCCTGAAAGGAATGGCTGTCGTTTCTGCTGCGGGTGTTGCCGTGACTGCAGGCCAGGCCGTTGCTTCAACGGATGTACCTGACATGGCCCCCGCTGCGGATACTCAGGGCTACCATGAAACGGACCATATCCGTGCCTATTATGCTAGCTGTCGCTGATCACGACGGTCATACACTCGAAAATTGAGGGAATGAAAATGCGTCTACATAAAAAAACCAGTGACTCGTCACTGGATTCACAGAGCGCGAATCGCCTAGGTGTGAGTCGTCGTGGATTTTTAAAGGGCACGAGCCTAGCCGCTGGTGGTATCGCTGCAACCGGACTGCTGGGTAAAACCATGATCCGTCCTACGCAGGCCGCAACGCCTAAATCCAGTGCCCCAGTTGAGATTAAACGAACCATCTGTTCGCATTGCTCCGTGGGCTGTGGTGTCTATGCCCACGTACAAAATGGTGTGTGGACTTATCAAGAGGCGGCCTTTGATAACCCCATTAACAAGGGCGCTCATTGTGCGAAAGGGGCTGCTCTTCGTTATCATGGTCACTCAACTCGTCGCTTGAAGTATCCGATGAAGCTTGAAAACGGTCAGTGGAAAAAGCTGAGCTGGGAGCAAGCCATCAATGAAGTGGGCGACAAAATTGAACAAATTCGTGCCGAGTCCGGTCCTGACTCCGTCTTTTGGTTAGGTTCTGCCAAGTTCAACAACGAACAAGCCTACTTGTTCCGCAAAATGGTGTCGTTGTGGGGAACCAATAACGTTGAGCACCAAGCCCGTATTTGTCACTCGACAACCGTTGCAGGTGTGGCCAATACTTGGGGCTATGGCGCGATGACCAACAGCTACAACGACATGCAAAACAGTCGTTCTATGCTGTTCATCGGCTCGAATGCCGCTGAAGCTCACCCCGTTTCGATGCAGCATGTGTTGATTGCCAAAGAGCGCAATAATTGCAAAGTGGTTGTGGCGGATCCCCGCTTTACACGCACTGCTGCAAAAGCGAACCAGTATGTTCGTATTCGTCCGGGGTCAGACGTAGCGTATGTGTGGGGACTCTTGTGGCATATCTTTGCAAACGGCTGGGAAGATAAGCAATATTTAGCTCAGCGCGTCTATGGCATGGATGAGATCCGCGAAGAAATTCAGCAGTTCCCACCGGATGTTGTGCAGGACATCACGGGTGTCGACGAGCGAACCATGTATCAAACCGCTAAGCTGCTATCTGATAACCGCCCGGGTTGTGTCGTTTGGTGCATGGGGGGAACTCAGCATACGACGGGGAATAACAATACTCGCGCTTACTGCATCCTTGAATTGGCCTTGGGTAACATTGGTAAGTCCGGTGGTGGAGCGAACATCTTCCGCGGTCACGACAATGTTCAGGGTGCCACTGACTTTGGTGTTCTGTCTGATTCATTGCCCGGTTATTACGGCCTTGCCGACGGTGCTTGGAAGCACTGGGCGGGTGTTTGGGGAGTGGACTTCGAGTGGATTCAAAACCGTTTCGATCAGACAGAGTATCGTGGCGGTAAGCCCATGAACACCAACGGTATTACGGTGTCACGTTGGGTGGATGGTGTCCTTGAAGACAAAGAGAAGATGGCGCAAAACGATAACATTCGTGCCATGTTCTATTGGGGTCATGCCGTCAACTCACAGACACGCGGTCCTGAAATGCGTGAGGCCATGAAAAAACTGGATATGATGGTCATTGTTGATCCTTATCCAACCGTGGCAGCGGTTATGAATGACCGTACCGATGGCGTTTATTTATTGCCTGCCTGCACTCAGTTTGAAACCTATGGTTCTGTGACGGCTTCTAACCGTTCGATTCAATGGCGCAGCAAAGTAATTGAGCCGCATTTTGAATCTAAGCCCGATCATGAAATTATGTATCTACTGGCGAAAAAAGTGGGTATTGCGGATCAGGTCTTTAAGAACATCGCCATTAATGGCAATGAGCCTCTGATTGAGGATATTGTCCGTGAGTACAACCGTGGTATGTGGACCATTGGTTACACAGGCCAAAGCCCAGAGCGTTTGAAGTACCATCAAGAAAACTGGCATGCGTTTGATTTTACCTCATTGCGTGCGGTCGGTACCGAGGCTCACGGGGACTTCTATGGTTTGCCTTGGCCCTGCTGGGGAACACCAGAGATGAAGCATCCAGGTACGCATGTGCTTTATGACACCAGTTTGCCGGTTAAAGATGGTGGTTTAGGTTTCCGTGCCAACTTTGGTGTAGAACGCAATGGCCAAACCCTATTGGCGGAAGGCTCGGCACCTGTGGGTAATGAGATTGGTGATGGTCACCCGGAGTTTACAGCCGCAATGCTGCAACAGCTTGGCTGGTGGGATGATTTGACCGATGCTGAAAAAGCCGCAGCTGAAGGTAAAGATTGGAAAACTGATCTGTCGGGCGGTATTCAGCGAGTTGCTATCAAACACGGTTGTGCGCCATTCGGTAACGGTAAGGCCAGAACCGTGGTGTGGACCTTCCCAGATGCGATTCCTAAGCACCGCGAGCCTCTCTACACCACGCGTCGTGATTTGGTTGCTAAGTATCCGACTTGGGATGATTTTGAATCCCTCTATCGCATGCCAACACTCTATAAGACCATTCAGGATCGTGACACCAGTGCCGAGTTCCCCATTATTCTGACATCTGGACGATTGGTTGAGTACGAAGGTGGTGGTGACGAAACCCGCTCCAACCCTTGGTTGGCCGAGCTGCAGCAGGATATGTTTGTTGAGATCAATCCATTTAATGCCAATACCCTGCGTATTGCTGATGGTGATGATGTGTGGGTGTATGGTCCAGAAGGTGGACGTGTGCGCGTCAAAGCCATGGTCACCAATCGTGTTGATCGTGACGTTGCCTTTATGCCGTTCCACTTTGGTGGTGAGTTCCAAGGTGAGGACTTACGCAAGCGCTATCCGGCAGGCAGTGACCCGTACGTGCTAGGGGAGGCTGTAAACACGGTGACGACTTACGGTTATGATCCCGTGACCCTGATGCAAGAAACGAAATGTACCGTATGCCGTATCGAGAAAGCGGCCTGAACCCACAAAAAATAAAGCAGGGCTTTTATTTGTGATTAAAAGCCCGTAAGGAGAATATCCATGGCTCGTATGAAGTTTTTATGTGACTCAGAGCGCTGTATCGAATGTAACGGCTGCGTTACAGCCTGTAAAAATGCCAATGAAACCGAATGGGGGATTCAGCGCCGTCGTGTTGTGACCTTAGATGATGGTGAGATTGGTAAAGAGGTGTCGATTTCAGTGGCCTGTATGCACTGTACGGATGCACCCTGTATGGCCGTTTGTCCGACGGATTGTTTTTATCCGACAGAGGACGGTTTGATTCTGCATAATAAAGATGCATGCATTGGCTGCGGATATTGTTTGTACGCGTGCCCCTTTGGCGCACCACAATTTCCGCAACAGGGTGCATTTGGTGCACGTGGAAAAATGGACAAATGTACTTTCTGTGCAGGTGGTCCAGAGTCTGATCCAGTGCTTGAACAGCAGAAGTACGGAGCCAACCGTCTTCGTGAAGGGAAATTACCGCTTTGTGCGGAAATGTGCTCTACCAAGGCGCTTTTGGCAGGTGATGCTCAGCAAGTTGCTGATATATTCCGTGAGCGTGTGGTTTACCGTGGTCATCGCAACAGTGCATGGGGAGCTGCGGATCATGAAGCAGATCAATCTGAGCAGTTGGCTAAAAATGCGGCTGACTTAGCCTATGACGCGACGCAGAGTGTATAGCTATGGAAAAATCACGGTCTAGAACGAGTGTAAGATTCTGGCTGGTGATGCTGCTGGTGGGCTGTCTGTTCAGCCTGCCAGTTGTTGCGCAAAGTCAAGGAGCTGATGCTCGTCGCGAGGCGTTGCAGTCCATGCCTGGAACAACTCCTGACTTTTGGCGGGATGCGGCCGGAGGCGTGAGTGGCCGAACAACGTCTCGAAGCGTGGGTGCAGACACACTCATTATGACAGAGGGAGAGCGTTGGAAAGAAATTCGCAATGAGTGGATTTCACCGGGTGGCTTGTTGGCACTGGGTGGAAGCTTAACGGCGATCACTTTCTTTTACCTGTTGGTTGGTCGTGTAAAGCTCACACATCCAAGAACGGGGAAGACGATAGAGCGTTGGACGCGCTGGGATAGAGCCATCCATTGGTATGTTGCTACGCTGTTTATCATTTTGGCATTAACGGGGCTTTCAATTTTGTACGCAAAATGGTTCCTGATGCCGATTTTACCGACCAGTCTGTGGTCGGCATGGATGATCGCTGCGAAAAACATACATAACTATTTAGGGCCGCTCTTTTCTTTAGGCGTTTTGGTCATGATAGTGAAATGGATTAAACACAACTTTTTTAACCTTGTTGACCTGAAATGGTTCATTAAAGGCGGTGGAATTGTCGGTAAAGGCCACCCCTCTGCTGGCTATCTCAACGGGGGTGAAAAAGTGTGGTTTTGGATGATTGTCTTTGTAGGGTTGACCGTTGTCGCTTCTGGGTTGGTGTTAGACTTTCCTAACTTCGGCCAAACGCGCGAAACCATGCAATTATTCTTAATCATTCATGCGGTGTCTTCCCTTGTGTTAATGGCGGCGGCCTTTGGTCATATATACATAGGTACGTTGGGGACCGAGGGGGCATTCGAAGGAATGAAGACAGGTTATGTCGATGAGTCATGGGCCAAACAGCACCATGATCTTTGGTATGAAGAAGTTAAGCAAAAGCAAAACAAATCTTAAGCCCTCTTAAGGTATGTGATCTGTTTAAACGGCCTGATGGACCTCACCCCTATCAGGCCGTTTTTTTATGAGCGAGGTGGAGTATCATCCTAGTTTGGAAAGACTGAAAATCTTTCTAGACTCATGTAGCGCTATGTGTTTTTATTTCCAGAATATCAACACCTTGCTGTAAAGGTATGAAGTGTGAGCCTGCGGGATCAACTTGTCATTTAAAAAACTCTGTACAGGATAACGACAATGAAAACATTGGATCAAACCACTCAGACTGAGCTAGAGGCCGCTGCATTTCGCACGTTACTTCAGCACTTAGACGCCAATAAAGATGTGCAAAACATTGATCTTATGATTTTGGCAGATTTTTGTCGTAATTGTCTGGCCAAGTGGTTAGTCTCGGCTGCCGAAGCCAAGGGTATTGAATTAGGCTATGAAGATGCGCGTGAGCATGTGTACGGGATGCCTTACAGTGAGTGGAAAGACCTGTATCAAGCACCCGCAACGCCAGAACAGTTAGCCGCTTTCGCAGAGCGTGAGGCGGCCAAGAAAGGGGCAAAAGAATGAGTGAATCTATTCCCCTTAATATCGCCGTGCTGACCCTGTCGGATACACGAACACTGGCTGAAGATCGTTCTGGTGATACTCTAGTTTCATTACTGGAAGCGGCTGGACATCGCTTGGTTGACCGTGAGTTAATTCCTGATGATGTGTATCAAATGAGAGCCGTGGTCAGTCGCTGGATTGCGGACCGAGAGGTTCAGGTGGTGCTGACAACGGGGGGGACTGGTTTTTCGGGACGGGATTCAACCCCTGAAGCGCTGCGCCCGTTATTTGATACAGAGATAGAAGGCTTTGGTGAGTTGTTTCGTCAGGTGTCTTGGCATGAGATTGGCTCATCGACGGTGCAGTCAAGGTGTTTGGCAGGGTTGGCCAATCGTACTGCTATCTTTTGTTTACCTGGCTCGACAGGTGCGTGTAAAACCGCGTGGAATCGTATTTTGCTTGAGCAATTGGACAGTCGCCACAAGCCTTGTAACTTTGTTGGGATCTTACTTCAAGGTAAGCAGTTACATACTTAATCAACACTTGAAAACAGACAGAGAGAATAATGGCCAGTACGCTAATTGCTGTTGATGATGCAATTCAACATATGTTGTCTGCAGTCGCCCCCCTACAACGTATTGAAGTTGTCGATTTAATGGCGGCGGCGGGTCGAGTGTTGGCTGAAGACCAAATCGCCTCTTGTTATGTCCCGCCAGCAGACAACAGTGCAATGGATGGCTATGCATTGCGCTTTGCGGATGCAAAGGCACCACTGCCGATTTCTCAGCGTGTAGCGGCGGGGCAGGCATCTCAGCCATTAAGGCCCGGTACCTGTGCGCATATTTTTACAGGCGCCGAAATTCCCTTAGGGGCCGATACCGTGGTCATGCAAGAAGAGATTGTCTTAACCGCATTTGATGATGTTTGCGTGCCAAGTGATATCCGCATAGGGCAGAATATTCGCCCCAAAGGACAGGATATCCAAGCGGGGCAATGCATTATTAAAGCAGGCACACGCTTGGACTACCGTCATTTAGGATTGTTAGCCAGTGTGGGGATTGCGCAGGTTTCAGTCTTTCTGCCGATCCGTGTCGTTTTGCTGTCAACGGGAGATGAGCTGGTGCAGCCGGGTGAGCCTTTAAAGGCTGGGCAGATTTACAATTCGAATCGCTTTTTGCTGCAGGGTTTTTTGCAATCACAGGGGGTGGAGGTGGTGCGTTTTATCCAAGTCCGTGACCGTTTTGAAGAAACCCTAACGGCTTTGGAGGATGCAGCGGACAGTGCCGACCTTGTGATTTCGACTGGAGGAGTGTCTGTCGGAGAAGAAGATCACGTAAAACCAGCGGTTGAAGCCTTAGGGCAGTTAAGCGTATGGCGCTTAGCATGAAGCCAGGCAAGCCCCTCGCATTTGGCCACGTTAAAGACACCCCCTTTATTGGGTTGCCTGGTAATCCGGTGTCTACCTTTGTTGGGGCGCATGTGTTTGTGCTTCCTCTGCTCAAGCGTTTAGCGGGTGAGAGTGCATCATCCTCATCCTTAAGGCTGGTGGGACGCGCTCAGTTTTCGGTAACCACTCAGATACGTCAAGAATATGTGAGGGTTAAAGCCACTTGGCAAGAAGGTCAGTGGTGTTTGTCGGCCTACCCGAATCAGAACTCAGGCGTGCTGAGTTCGGCGGTATGGGGCAATGCGATGGCCATTATCCCTCCCGCAACTCAGGTCGTGGAGGGGAGTGAGGTGAGCTTTGTCTTTTATACGACTCCGAACCCAGACAGTAACTGACGCATGGTTTCCTCATCCTCTTGATTGATAACCGCCTTTTCACGTAAAAAAATACTAAATTGGCTGCCGGTATCGAGTGTTGAGGATACTGTAATGTCCCCTCCGTAGCGACGCGCAAGAGAGCGACTGATGGATAATCCCAATCCATTTCCGTTTTCTCTTGTGGTAAAAAAAGGTTCAAAAATACGTGCCTGTACATCTTCAGAGATACCAACTCCTTCATCACGGATGCGGATTTCAACGCCGGGTGCGCCGTCATGCGTTGTCCAAGCATGAGTGGATACCCATATGTTCCCAGCCGCTGGCATCGCATTGGCTGCGTTCAACAGCAGGTTGATTAGCACCTGTTGAAGCTGTTGGCGATTGCCTTCAATTTCCCCTAAATACTCGTAGTTTTGTTGCACCTGAATGCATTTTTTATCCAAGGCATGGCGAACCAGTGCCAGTGTATCTTTGACCACGTCGTTGACGGCTAGGGTATGCAATTGGTCGATCACTTGTCCGGGGCGTGAGTATTGTAAAAGATTGTTAATAATGGCTCGAATACGATAGACCTGCTCAATAACCGTATCAATCTCCTCTTGAACTAAGCTGGCAGAAGGGCCCAGTTCACTCTGTAATAAATCCATGTGTCCTAAAATTACAGCGGCTGGATTGTTAATTTCATGAGCGATGCCTGCCGTTAACTCACCTAGTACGGCCAGCTTTTCCTTGGTAAAAAGCTCAGCTCGTGTTGCCTTTAAGAGTTCAAGAGACTCCTCAAGTGCCTCGGTTTTAAGTTGCAAGCTCAGGGTGCGTTCTTTTACTTTTTGCTCTAGCCGTTCAGCTGCTTGTCGAATTGTTTCTTGGCGAGCATCCAGCTCATCCAGCATCGAGTCAAATTGATGGGCGAGATCTGAAAACTCATCTTCATTGCGTAACTGACCGATACGTGTTTGGTTTGAGCCAGATCGAACCGCCATCACCGACGTATGAATGCGTTGAATCGGATGGAACAAGTGGTTGGCGCTGCGCCAGACTAAAATGGCAGAGATCAACAGTACAAAGGTCAGTGTTAACCCCATTTCACCTAAAGTGCGTAGGTACATTTCGAAGAATGGGCTTTCAGAAAAGCCAGCATAGAGCACACCAATCAGCTCATTATTTAAACCATATAAGGGCTCATATGCACTGATAAACCAGTCGCTCACGACAAAAGCACGGTCGAGCCAGATGCGCTCTTCTACGAATACACGATTGTGTACTTCAGATGAAATACGTGTGCCAATGGCTCGGATAAACCCTGTATCCGAAAGGTCGTAGTTCAGATCAACAGGCACATTGGTGGTGATCCGCGTATCCCCTAAGAATAGAGTGACGGTACCAATACCTCTCTCGGGCAGAGCATCTTGTCCATAGACTAGATCCCGAATCTGATCCACAAATTCTAGATTGTTGTTTAACATCAACCCAGCATCCAGAACATAGAGAAGTTGGCCATTGGCATCTAAAATGGGGTGCAGTGTTCTAACAAACATGCCTCGGTCTTCAAAGGTTCGATCCGTCGGTTTGGCTCTTGGCGTTTGAATGATTTGAGTAAGGGCTTTTTGCGGTAAATCAGGGTCAATCTCGTTCATTTCGGACGGCGTCAGAACGGATAAACCTTTAATACTGTTCCCTCCTAGTAGCCGATTGACGTTGGTTTGAGTGCCGGATGGCGTACTGGCCAGGTCTAGTAATTCATCAGGACTTAAAATACGTAGAAAGTCGACGCGATAGCGTGACTTCATGTCTTGAAGGAGCGCGTTGAGTGCACCTCTATCATGGTGTAGCAAATAGGGGGGGAGTGACCAAGTGTGGCCTAAGAGTTCTAGGTTCTCCAGTTGTCGATCTTGCATTAACTGCAACGTGCTACGTGCCACGGCAAGATCTGAAGCCACTTTCATATAAAGCTGTCTGTTTGTATATGTCGTTGTCCAGTAGGCTGTTAAGGCTATCAGTGCGGCTAACGTCAGTAATATGGGGGTTAAAATTAGAAGGAGTAAACGCCCCCGAACGGAGCGTCGCCAAGGTAATGGCATCATGGTTCATCAATGTCCATGAGCATCGGGGCGCTAATATCCGTTTCCATCCAGCTGACCAGTTTGCGATCCAGTGTTTTGCGCGCAACTCCGAGTTGGCGCGCCGCGGCTGATTTGTTGCCTTCACAAGCACTCAGTACTCTTAAAATATGTCGTTTTTCAACTTCTTCTAAGGGCCAGCAACTTGGATAGCCAGCGCCTAGGTTTTGGTCATCTTCATCATCAATGAGTTCGTCTAGGGGGAGATGACCTAAAAGGATACACCGTTCGATAAAGTTCTTGAGTTCTCGGATGTTGCCGGGCCAGCTATGGGACTGCATGGCTTTGAGGTCATCATGCGTAAAGGGAACAGCCGGTAGGCCTAAATCAGATGAAAGCTTACGTGAGAAATAGTGAGCAAGTTGCGGAAGGTCTTCAACACGGTCACGCAAAGGGGGAAGGGTTAGGGTCAGTACGTTTAAGCGAAAGAATAAATCTTCACGAAAATGATGGGCTTTGACTTCTTCACTCAACTTTCGGTTGGTTGCTGCCAAAATACGAACCTGAGTAGGGATCTCTCGTTCACTTCCAACTGGACGAATGGTTTTTTGCTCAAGTGCTCGCAGGAGTTTGGCTTGCATGCTTAAAGGCAGTTCACCAATTTCGTCTAGGAATAGAGTGCCCCCAGCGGCATAGGTAAACAGACCTTCACGCGCGCGGTCAGCACCGGTAAAGGCGCCTTTAGTATGGCCAAACAGCTCTGCTTCAAGGAGTTCGGGTGAGATAGCACCGCAGTTGACCGGTACAAACGGACCCTCACGTCCCGAATGTTGGTGCAACGCGCGTGCGACGAGTTCCTTTCCTGTGCCCGACTCACCTTCTATCAATACGGCAGAGGGAGTTGGAGCAACGCGTCGAATCACTGCCTCAAGGCGTTTGATCGAGTTGCTGTTGCCGAGCATGGGGGTTTCCGATTCAAGGTAACGCGTGACTTCTCGCCGTAATAAAAAGTTCTCTCGGGCGAGTTGTCTACGTTTGAGTACGCGCATGACGGCGTTCATCATTTGTTCAAGTCGAAAGGGCTTGAGAATAAAGTCAGCCGCCCCCACACGTAGTGCCTGAATAGCTGTGTCCAATTCTGCGTAGGCGGTCATGAAAATAACGTCTGAGTGCCGATTGGGATCATCAAGGGCTTCATGCCACTCAATCCCAGAGCGCCCCGGCAGTTTTACGTCGACAATCAATAAATCAAAGTGGCAGCGGCGTCGAATTTCTTCAGCTAGATCGATGCTTCCCGCAACCTCAACTAAGCCAAAGTGTTTTTGAAGAGCTTTTTGTAAAAAGCTGCGCATGCCTGATTCATCATCAACGACCAATACAGAAGCTGAACGGCACAAGTTGTAATCAAGAGTGGAAGAAGTCATCGCGTTACTCAGAGTTTTTTAAACAGGCTGCTACGAATTGTCTCATATCCCATTCTATATGTGTAATTTTGTCTCAATTTAAGAAGATACGCTTATAGAATGTGCTTTGGTTTTCTGCTTAGGTTTTTTATTTAGGCCGCGAACTGTGTGAGTTTGGACGCTTTCTTTAAAAATACTGGTCTTTAGATTGCAAACTGTGAGTTGTAACTTTTCTTATAAGCCACAGAATAAAAAGGACTCAATATGATAAAACGTTTGATATTCGGACTTCTGCTGATCAGCCTTTTCGTAAACTCGGGGCTGTCCTTTGCAGATGCCCAGCTTCGATTAGCGACTACTACGAGTACCTATAACTCAGGCCTGCTCGACTTTTTACTGCCTGAGTTCGAAGCCAAAACAGGTGTGCAGGTGCATGTGATATCGGTGGGTACCGGTGCGGCTTTACGCTTGGGTCAGGATGGCGATGTTGACTTAGTGATGACGCATGCACCTGAAGCAGAAGCTGCATTTGTGGCTGCTGGGTATGGCATTGAACCGAAAGCACTCATGTACAATGATTTTGTGATTGTCGGCCCGTTAAATGATCCTTCAGGATTGAAAGAGGTTAACAGTGCTGTTGACGCCTTTACGCAAATGGTTGCGCGTGATGCCATGTTTATTTCACGGGGTGATGATTCGGGTACACACATTAAAGAGAATGAAATTTGGCACGCCGCAAATATCACATTGCCATTTGCTGGCTACCGCGCCGTTGGGCAAGGTATGGGGCGAGTGTTATCGATTGCGGATGAGTTACAAGCTTATGCTTTAACGGATCGTGGTACTTGGTTAGCGATGAAAAGTAAGTTAGATTTAGCGCTTGTTTACGAAGGCGATGAGCGTTTATTCAATCCTTACCAGGTTATTTTAGTTAATCCAGAGAGACATCCTCATGTGAAGGTTGATCTGGCTCGGCAACTTTCCGATTGGTTGGTCTCCACCGAGGGTCAACGTTTGATCAATGCGTTTCAAATCGAGGGTGAGGCTTTGTTTTTTGCGTCGGCAGATTCTGAATAAGTACGCTTTACCTTCTTACATTTGTTTGATTGACGCCCCTAATTGGGGCGTTTTTATTGATCTTAAGCACTTGCTAGATTAACGTCAGTCATTTTTTTCATGCCTTACATGTTGGAGAAAATTGCGTGGAATCCATTTCTCAGGCTACCTTTGACGCACTGGCCTTGCTTTTGTCTGGCGATGCCGCCCTCTGGGGGATTATTCTTGTCTCCTTTAAAGTGTCGCTAACGGCGTTGTTTTTGGCGTTGCCTGTTGCATTGCTTTTGGGTTTTGCTTTGAGTTTTTGGCGATTTCCGGGGCATTGGATGATTGTGACCTTGAACAATACACTCTTGTCTGTTCCAACCGTTGTGATTGGTTTGATTTTGGTTTTGTTGTTATCGCGTAATGGGCCCTTTGGCGATCTACGCTTGCTTTTTACGCAGCCTGCCATGATTCTTGGCCAGATTCTGATTTGTTTTCCCTTATTGGTAACCATGCTTCATGCGGCGTATCAAGGGGTGTCTCGACACGCTTGGGAGACAGCCCGTACCCTTGGTTGTTCGCGATTAAAAACGCTGTGGTTGATTACGCGGGAGGTTAAGTTTGCGGTTCTGGCAGCTTTGGTCGCCGCTTTTGGACGGATTATCGCAGAAGTGGGATGCGCAATGATGGTGGGCGGGAATATCGCAGGTTATACACGAACCATTACGACTTCCATTGCCCTAGAAACGACGAAAGGCGAATATGTTCAAGGTATTGCTTTAGGAATTGTTCTTTTGGTTTTAGCATTGTTGTTAAATCTATTGGTTGGCATGAGTCGCGGTCGCAGTATTCAAGGTGTATCACAATGACCCGTTTATCGGCAGAGAATATCAGCATTCGTTATGGTGGAAAAACGCTCTGGCAAGTCGATCGCTTGGTGTTACCTGCATCTCGATTCATTCATTTGCAGGGAGCAAATGGCAGTGGTAAAACCACACTGATGAAAGTCTTATCTGGTTTGTTAAAGCCAGACAGTGGCAAAGTGAGTGTGGGCTTAAATGCACTAAAGGTGGGTGATGGACGTGTCTGTTATCTGCATCAGCATCCCTATTTATTCGATGTGACCGTTCGAGAAAATTTGCGTTTAGTGTTAAACAGTCAACGACTGAGCAAAAAAGAGAGTGTATCGCGTCTTGATGAGGCCATGTCGTGGGCTGGGTTGACTGAGTTGGCGGGTCAGTCAGCGAGAACCTTATCGGGGGGGCAACGGCAAGCTCTAGCAATGGCAAGAGCTTGGCTATGCGTCCCACCTTTTGGTTGCTAGATGAGCCGACAGCCAGTTTAGATACGGAGGCTGTTTTGCGCTTTGGTGATTTGGTTAAGCACATTCTGGATGAGGGCGCAGGGGTGCTTCTAACGGCGCACCAGTCTGGATCTTTATTGAGTATGTGTCATGAATCTTGGGTATTAAAAGAAGGGCGTTTACATGGTCAATCATCGTAACAATACTCCACGCACGAAGGTCAGTATCAGCGGAGTGATACTTGCCGGAGGGCAGGGGCAGCGCATGGGTGGGGTCGATAAAGGCTGGGTGCCTTATCAAGGCGTGCCCATGATTGAGCGAGTTGTATCGCGCTTTCAGCCTCAGGTTGATGAGTTGATTATAAATGCCAATCGTTCGATTGATGCGTATCGAGCATTAGGTCTGCAGGTTGTGCCAGATATTGAAGGCGGGTTTCAGGGGCCGATGCTGGGGATTGCGACAGGTCTTCAGGCTGCACAGCATGATTGGGTGATGTTTGTTCCCTGTGATGGTCCTTTTCTTGCGTTAGACCTCGTTGAGCATTTTTATCAGGCGGCTTGTGAGTCGAATGCTAAGATTGTGGTTGCCGCTGATGGTGAGTTTTTGCAGCCGATGGTTGTATTGTTGCATCGCCAACTTTTACCAAATTTGTTGCAAGCACTTGAAGAGGGAGAGCGAAAGCCTGATCGTTGGTATGCCAGTGTGGGTATGGCTAAAGTAGTCGTGGATTCTGACAGTTTGCGTAATTTTAACTCGTTAGATCAAATGAATAACGTTTAATTTGTATTAATTCTAGATTGATGGTTATTTTTTTCACCTTTGGTGTGGAATGCTCTTTGCTGCTGTATTGGAATAATAACGATAGGACCTGTCATCGATATGAGCGAGTTTTCTCTACCCTTACTGGGTTTTGCGGCTTGGAGTGGAACGGGTAAAACCACGCTGCTCACCCAGCTGCTGCCAAGACTAAAACAACGTGGGTTACGGGTTGGTTGTATTAAACACGCACATCATGATTTTGATGTTGATATTCCGGGTAAAGACAGTTACGAATTGCGTCATGCGGGTGCCAGTCAGATGCTGATTGCATCGGCCAAGCGCAGTGCCTTAATGATTGAATCTGCACAGCCCGAACTCCCCGATTTACGGACCCTCGTCGGTCAACTGCACGTAAATGAGCTAGACTTAATTTTAGTAGAGGGGTTTAAAGCAGAAACCTATCCCAAAATTGAGCTTTATCGAGCCAGCGTGGGTAAGCCACTGCTGTATCCTAATGACCCGACAATCATTGCCGTTGCCACTGATTCATTCGCCGAATTGAGTCAAGACTGCCCTCTACCCGTATTGGATATTAATTCGATTACTCAAATTGAACAGTTTGTTCTCGATATGAGTCAGCTTTCTCATGTGAGCCCTGCATCGCAAGTGAGGGGTTATGACTGATCAACCACTTTCCTGCTTTGATTTTATTGAACCGGGAGCTGATCCTTTTTTGCGCCTTGAGGAGGCAGTTGAGCGTATATTGTTGAGTGTTCAACAGCCCCCCGCAATTGAAGTCATTGATCTGTCATCAGCCCATCAGCGCGTTTTGGCGTTGGATGTTGTGTCGCCAATGAATGTTCCGCCTCATCGGAATTCGGCGATGGATGGGTATGCGGTGAAGGGCAGTGATCTTGGTCAAAGGGAGCATTGGATTGTTCAGGGTACTGTGCTTGCAGGGCAAGCTCCCAGCTCAGTCTTGCAGTCAGGGCATGCCTTTAAAATCACGACAGGGGCGCCGATGCCAGACGGTGCCGATACCGTTGTGATGAAGGAGGTTTGCCAACTCAACGGAGAAACATTGATTATTCCGTTAGCAAAGCAGCCGACGTCAGGCAGCAATGTTCGGCAAGCCGGTGAGGATATTCAAGAGGGGCGTTGTTTGTTACGCGCAGGACAACGTTTGTCTTCAGTGCAGATCGGTCTCTTGGCATCCTTGGGCTTCGCTCAGATCACTGTTTACAAACCCGTCAAGGTGGCCGTTTTTTCCACGGGTGACGAGGTGCATGCACCTGGGCAGATCCTCTCGCCTGGGGGCATTTACGATACCAATCGTTTTACATTGCTAAGCAGTCTGCGATCTTTGGGCTGTGATGTATTGGATATGGGGATTTTGCCGGATGACTTACCCTTATTGACCGATGCATTGGCAGCGGCTCAACACTCGGCAACCTTGGTGTTGACCAGTGGTGGCGTTTCGGTTGGGGAAGCGGATTATGTCAAACAAGCCGTGTCGGCCTTAGGTGAAATTGGCTTTTGGCAGTTGGCAATTCGGCCTGGCCGACCTTTAGCGTTTGGACGTTTGCTGTCAGAGACATCTCCAGCAGGCTGTTTGTTTGCAGGCTTGCCCGGAAATCCAGTAGCAAGCTTAGTTACCTTGATGCTGGTTATACAACCTTTAATTCGGCGTTTACAGGGAGAGCAGGATTGGCAAGGGCTGACGTTATCAGCGAAAGCGGGTGAGTCGATGAAAAGTCGCTTGGGGCGCAGTGATTTTCATCGAGGAGTGCTCAGTTTTGATCGTCAAGGGCAGGCTCAGGTTGTGACGACTGGACGTCAAGGTTCGGGTATTCTCACCTCTATGCATCAAGGGAATTGCCTCATACGTCTTCATGACACCCAAGCGCAAGTGAACCAAGGCGAACTCGTGACAGTCTACCCTTTTAGCACTTGGCTCCCGGTTGGCAGTCCACGCATTTTATTGAAGGAAATTAGATGACTAAATTGACGCATATCGATTCCAAAGGTCAAGCGCACATGGTTGATGTGTCCGGCAAGGCGCTTACAGCTCGCAGTGCGACGGCCTGCGCTTCAATTAAAATGCGCCCAGAAACACTCGAAATGATCATGACGGAGCGCCATGCTAAAGGCGATGTGCTTGCGACAGCGCGTATTGCAGGTATTCAAGCGGCTAAACGTACGTCGGATTTAATCCCCCTTTGCCACCCCTTGATGCTTTCAAAAGTCAGTGTTGAGTTTGAAGCCGATCCTGAGCTTCCGGGTATGCGAGTGTATGCAACCTGCAAGTTGGCAGGTCAAACAGGGGTCGAAATGGAAGCCTTGACCTCTGTGTCAGTGGCGGCTCTGACCTTATATGATATGTGTAAAGCGGTTGATAAACACATGGTCATTGGTGAGATACAGGTGTTAGAAAAGCGTGGGGGTAAGTCGGGTGATTGGAGTTTGGGGGCAGAAGAGTCAACGATACCTGTTGATGTGTTGCCAATCTCTAGTGCCTTGGAAAAAGCATCTGATCAAAATATTCGTGTTCGTTTCTTTGCCCATTTAAGAGAACAGGTGCAACGTGATGAATGTGTTCTGAATTGTCATGAACTTCCTATCGATGCAACAGTGAGTGATGTCATTCAAGGGTTGGTTGCGCAAGATGCCTGTTTGGCTCAAGCCTTCGCAAATGAGTCCTTGTTAGTCGCTGTGAATCAAACCATGGTTGACCGTAACGCGCAGGTTCATCCTGGGGATGAGGTTGCATTTTTCCCACCAGTCACGGGAGGTTGAGATGATTCGTATCCGTGTACAGCCAGAGGTTTTTAATGCTGGACAGGAAATAGACGCCATCACTCATGCTAGAAGCGATATTGGTGCTGTTGTCAATTTTATAGGCTATGTTCGAGACTTTAATGAACGCCCCGACGTGGTTGCGTTAACTCTAGAGCACTATCCGGGTATGACAGAGCAGTCATTACAGGAGATCGCTAAGTCCGCTCAAGAGCGTTGGCCACTAGAGGCAATCACCATTATTCATCGAATCGGTCGTTTGACCCCCGGAGATCCAATCGTTTTAGTGGCGGTTGCGTCGGCGCATCGTCAAGCGGCGTTTGATGCGTGTAATTTCGTGATGGATTACTTGAAAACGCAGGCCCCCTTTTGGAAGAAGGAGCACAGTCGTTCAGGTGACTATTGGGTTGCTGCTCGTCATTCAGATAGTGATGCCGTGAGACGGTGGGAGAATGCCAATGAATAGCCTGACTGTCCCCACCGCTTTAATTGATAAGTTTGGTCGCCGTGTGAGTTATGTGCGTTTGTCCGTGACGGATCGCTGTGATTTTCGTTGTGTGTATTGCATGAGCGAAAAAATGACGTTTCTGCCGCGAGATCAAGTGCTGACGCTGGAAGAAATTGGTCGTGTGGCGTCTGCATTTGCATCCTTAGGGGTCGAAAAAATCCGTTTGACGGGAGGTGAACCTTTGGTTCGTCGTGGCATTGTCGAATTGGTGGATTATATCGGCACCTTGGGCTTATCTGATTTTACGATGACCACCAACGCTAGCCAACTTGATCGTTTTGCAAAGCCTTTAAAAGATGCAGGGCTTCACCGTCTAAATGTCAGTCTTGACTCCCTTCAACCTGAAAAATTTCGACGCATTACGCGTATTGGTGACCTGAACAAGGTTTTAGCTGGCATAGACGCCGCATTGGAGGCGGGTTTTGAGCGGATCAAACTGAATGCTGTCATTATGCGAGGCCGTAATGACGATGAAGTGTTGGATTTGGTTAACTTTGCCCGAGACAAGCACATTGACATCAGTTTTATTGAAGAGATGCCCTTAGGTCATATTTCCGACCATGGTCGGGATGAGACCTATTGTTCAAGTGATGAAGTGCGCACCCTGATAGAGTCTGTTTACCCGCTGAACGCACTGTCTGTGCATACGGGTGGGCCTTCGCGGTATTTTGCTATGCCAGATTCAAGCAGCCGTATCGGTTTTATTTCACCGCATAGTCATAACTTTTGTGGGGATTGCAATCGAGTTAGAGTGACGGTTGAAGGGCGCCTGCTATTATGCTTGGGGAATGAGCATTCATTGGATTTACGGCCTATTCTTAGGGATAACCCTAGTGACAATCAACCCTTGATCGATGCTATTATCTCAGCCATGGATTTGAAGCCAGAAAAACATCATTTCACGACCGATGGTGATGTGCAAATAGTGCGATTCATGAACATGACGGGTGGGTAACCGACACACAGACTATTCGCTTTTCGTTAAGCGGGCATTCGGTTTAAATGTTATAGATTAAAGGCAATCTAGTTTCTACGACAAAACGATTTTCAAGGAAGGTAATAAGACCTATGGTGGATCAGCAGTGAGTGAGTACTGTGTAGCGCTTCAACCTATCTGTGACTCATCAATGAAGCACGTTGCCGATGAACTGCTCTATCGCGCAAGCTCAGAAGCGACATCCGCATTTATTGATGATCCCGTAATGGCGACTGCTCGAGTTTGCAATGCAGCCTTTTACGAGACAGGTATTGAAGCATTGGTTGGAAAACGCCTTGTCTTCTTTAATGCACCGCGTGACTGGTTATTAAAAGCGGAGTTGTTGCCGCCGTGCAATCAGCAGGTTGTGATCGAAGTTTTAGAAGATGTTGAAGGCGATCAGGATATCATCGATGCTTTGGCAAAGCTTCGAGACCAAGGTTTCACTATCGCTTTAGACGATTTTGTTCTGACGGATCAGACACTTCCCCTTCTCGATATTGCTCATATTATTAAGCTGGATGTTCTATCATCCGTCCCTAGCGCACGCCAGTTAGAAGAATACAAACGACGCGGTTTGGTACTGTTGGCTGAAAAAGTCGAAGATCTTTCAACCTTTATGCAATGCGTTGAGTTGGGTTTCACTCTGTTTCAGGGGTATTTCTATGCCAAGCCTGAAGTCAAGGCGGCCACCGTGCGGACACGGGCTAATAATCGTGCAGCGCAACTTAGGCTTCTGTCGGCATTGCAACAGTCCGAGCCAGATTTTGATGCGCTGGAGCATTTGATTGCTCAAGATGCCCAGTTATGCCTCCGAATATTGCGTTTGTCTAATTCTGCGTTTTATCGGCGTCAAATGGAAATTAGCAGTATTCGTCAGGCCTTGTTAATGTTGGGGTTTAAGCAAATCCGAAACCTAGTCACAACATTGATGCTGGCCGATAATCATCCTTGCAATACTCTGATCTTGCCAAAAGCACTTATTCGAGCATCTATGTGCGAAAAAATTGCCACATCTGCGCTAAAAGAGAGCGCCAGTACTGCATTTATGGTCGGCATATTGTCATGATGGATCAGTTGCTCGATGAATCACTTGAGTCTCTATGTGAGCACCTAGCGCTAAGTGAAGAGGTGAAAGTTGCGATTTTGTATCGACAAGGACGGTTGGGTAAAATTCTTAAATTAACCATTGCGTATGAAACGGCACAGTTAAACGGCGTCAATCAAAAAACTGTTAAGCAGCTTAATCACTATTATTTTAGCAGTTGTGAATGGGCTAATACTGTTTTAGATGCTGTTGTTTAATAAGAGGGTGCTGATCAAGTTTTGCCATAGGAGCGCACCCCAGACAAATGTGGCTAAAAAGAGACATAGGAATACGGCAGCCGACCCCGTATCCTTTGCAAGTCCCGCGAGTTCATGATGTTCTTTACCTGCTCGATCAACGACGGCTTCGATGGCCGTGTTGATCAATTCAAAAATGAGAATCAGTAATAAGCTGGCGATCAAAAGGATCAGTTCGACTGTGGTCTGAGCCAATATAAAGGCAAAGGGCGTGAGTCCGCAGACGATCCACGTTTCGTAACGGAAAGCAGGCTCACTTCGATACGCCCCAATAAGTCCCTTTAAGGAATAGCAGGTTGCATAGTAGAAACGAGCGAGCCCCGTTGCCTTGATTGTCATGGTCGTTTAGCCTCCTGTTAACTGACCAAAAATTCGGAATCCGCCAATATAGGTTCCCATTGCGGAGCCTAAAGTGGCCAGCATAAACACCAATAGGGTTCTAGAGACACGGTTGTGCCACCAGCCTTTCATTTCGGTGACATCTTGGCGTAACTTCGAAAAATCACCGACGGTGGGTTTGCGCATCGCAATCTCTATGCCAGCTGCGACCATCCCAGCACCGATGGTTGGGTTGAGTGACGTGAAAGGGGCTGCAAAGAAGGTTCCGATAATAGTGACAGGGTGAGCTTTGGCAATCAGAGCGCCTAATGCGGCCAATCCGCCATTGATGACAACCCAGTCAAGTACCATTTGTAGGCCAAGATCAGTGTTTCGGCTAAAGCCAATCGCAAATCCTGCTAACACTAGAACCATAATGATCCAAGGTATGAACCGGGTCCATTGGCTTCCGGGTGGAACTTGTTCGAGTAGTGTCAGCTGTTCAGATGGATTTTCCGGGAGGTGGCCGCGCAGGTTATCGCTCATTCCTTTAAGATGACCGGCACCGATTACCACCAAAACGCGCTTGAAGCGACTGTCTCCGTTTTCTTGAGCGAGTCTTAGAGCCATATAATGATCACGTTCAGCAATGAGCGCTTGGTAGAGGTGTTCAGACTGCTCAGCAAACTCATTAAAGGTTGACTCTAATACGTCACCTTGCTTTAAGCGCTCAATTTCATCAGCACTGACTTTTTCTTTTGTGACTAAGCTGGCAATTAGACCCGAGATTAGGTTCATTCGTTGCCACCATGGCACGCTACGGTATACCCGCTTTAATGTGATTCCAATATCTCGATCAATGACCAATATAGGAATCTGTTGTTTTTCAGCTTCTTCAATAGCGGCTTTCATCTCTTCGCCAGGTGCAATACCGGATTCTTCAGCAACGCGTTGTTGAAAGGCACCCATTGCAAGATTGGCCGCGACCATGCCTGCTTTACCTGCTTTGATAACTTGAAAAAGATCCATTTTGGCTAAAGCATCTGGGTCTTTCATTGAGGTTAGACGACCTGGGCACAGCTCAATCGCAACGGCGTCAAATTCGCCAGACTGAATCAAGTGCCTGACTTCATCTGCACTGGCCTTCGAGACATGAGCCGTTCCAAGTAGGGTGTAGTGGGTGTCATATTTAAAGAGCTCTTCTCTAGGGCCTAAGGCATGGTCAGGAAATGTCTGTGCTTGAGTCATAACGCTCTTCATTCATTATTCGGTTAAAAGTAAATAGAGATGATTTTACTCTGCGAACTGTCAGAGTGCACGACGGATTCGATTTTTTTCGGTTTATTGTGAATGCCGAATGATTGAGATAGTAAGTGCATCCATTTTAGTGCTAAATTCGTATTGAAAATCAAAAAAATTGCCGAGGTGGTGTGTGGTCGATGATGATTTGATTGAATTTGCGGACGAGGATGAGCCTGCAGCATCAATGGTTGGAACAAACTCACGCTACTGGGTACGAAAAATATTAATTGTTGATGATGACGAAGACGTTCACTTTGCCACGGAGCTGGCCTTACGTGGACAAGTCTTTGACGGTGCTACTCTAGTTTTTTTGCATGCTTATACATCTAAACAAGCATTTGAATGCCTGTCAAACGAACGCGATATTGCTGTGATTTTGTTAGATGTTGTGATGGAGTCTGAAGAAGCGGGTTTACTTCTTGTTCGTCAAATTCGAGACGTTTTAGATTTGCAAAATGTTCGGATTATTTTAAGAACAGGTCAACCAGGTTATGCACCTGAACTCGAAACTATCTCTAAATATGACATCAATGATTATAAAACAAAAAGTGAATTGACCCGCGAAAAACTCTATACAGCCCTCATTACCGCGCTTCGCAGTTATAATCAATTAGTTCGCTTAGATCACAACCGTCAAGGACTCGCACGAATTATTCAATCCACAAATAACCTGATGCTTAAAGAAGGGTTGCATGAGTTTGCTGAGGGCGTTATTACCCAACTCGCAGGTTTCATTGGGGTAGATCCTGATGGACTTGTTTGCTTTGGTGCTTACACTTCAGACGTGTCCTCAGAAAGCCATTTGCCTGTTAAGGTCATTGCAAGTGCTGGACGTTATGCCCAATGGATGGAGCACACCGCTGAGTTTGAACGTAGTTTGATTTGGCAAAAGGTGCTCAAGTGTTTTGAGCAAAGAGAAAATATCGTATCTGAAGGTGTGTCCTGTTTTTATTTTGAACCTGAGTCTTTTGCGCGCTATGTTGTGTATTTAGATACACCGACGTCCGTTGGCGAAGATGAGTTACGCATGGTTAAAATGTTTACTCATAATATCAGCTTATGTGCGAAAAACTTGAGTTTACTCGAACAGCTAAAACGCATCGCGTATGAAGATACCTTAACTGGGTTGCTTAATCGAAATGGTTTAATTGAATATTTGAACAAGGGTATTCCTGAAACGGGGGCATTATTACTGATCGATTTGGATCAGTTTTCAATGTTGAATGATACCTTTGGTATACATTACGGTGACAAGTTGTTGTGCGCTTTGGCCGAACGATATCAGCGCCATCCAAATGTTTTGATGGCTGCAAGGCTTTGGGCGGATCAGTTTGCATTGGTTGTTGATTCAAATGCCTGTATCCAAGATTTAGTGGTTGATCTTTATAAGCCGGTTAATATTAGAGATGTATGGCGTTTAC
Organism: Nitrincola nitratireducens; assembly: GCF_000585235.1. Classification (NCBI taxonomy): domain Bacteria; kingdom Pseudomonadati; phylum Pseudomonadota; class Gammaproteobacteria; order Oceanospirillales; family Oceanospirillaceae; genus Nitrincola; species Nitrincola nitratireducens. The sequence continues at coordinate 47,460 of NZ_AONB01000019.1, forward strand.
TTACATTTTGCGCAGGAGTGTCTTTTCCGGACACAGGCTCGACTGCCAACGAATTGGTGGCAAATGCGACGATTGCATTAAAGCGGGCAAAGCAAAAAGGGGTTAACCAGCTGGTTTACTTTAATACAAGAATGGTAGATGAGTTACGAGATCGTTCGATGATGTTATCGGAGTTGAAGGACTCTCTTGATCATCAAAACTTTACACTTATGTACCAACCTCAGATAGATCTAAATACACTGCAAATAGTGGGTGTGGAGGCATTGTGTCGTTGGCGAAATAAGCGGAATGAGCCGATTTCACCCGAGGTATTCATTCCATTGGCAGAGCAATCAGGTTTGATATTAGCGTTAGGCGAGTGGGTTTTACATAAAGCACTGGAAGATTTACATAGAATACGGTCTATCAAGCCATCTGTGCGAATGGCTGTTAATGTTTCAACCTTGCAGTTTAATGATCCTGATTTTGAGAGGGTGATCTCGAATGCGTTAGCGTTGGCAGGCGTGTCGGGTAACTGTCTAGATATTGAAATTACTGAGTCAGTTGGTGTGTTGGGGTCAGTCGAGGTCGAAGAAAAGCTGTCCCGTCTGAAAAAACTCGGTGTAATGATTTCGATTGATGACTTTGGTACGGGATTTTCGTCTTTATCATATCTAGACAAGTTAAGTGCGGATCAACTTAAAATTGATAAATCCTTTGTTAGCTGTATGAATCCTAGCAACACAGGATCCAATATTGCCGATATGATCGTGTCACTTGGACGTAAATTTCACCTCACAGTTATTGCTGAAGGGATCGAAACCGAGGCGCAGCTGAATGCTCTTAAGGCGCAAGGGTGTCATCAGGGTCAAGGGTATTGGTTTTCAAAGCCTTTAACCATTGATGATTTGCTTACCTGGTTGGAGAAAACATGATGCATTCCTCAACTGGACAAATGATTAAATTCAGAGTCTTGGTTTGGGTTGCCGTGTTTATTATATCATCGCTTGGACTGCTGATTTTTTTTGCGTTGGATCAGTCACAAAAAAATGCGAACAAAGTCATTAAAATGGCAGAATATTCTATTGGCGGGCATGTGAATGAGCAGCTGCAAGCCACAGCTCAAGCCTTGAGTGAGGAAATAAAATCACTCCTGCAATATGGTTTTGAGCCGCCATTCGTTGTTTCCTCGATACTCGCGTCTGCGAGTGGTTGGGAGTTTCCCATGCAGCGTCGTGATGCGCGTGATATGTTAAAATCCGTTCTTGCCGCGCATCCAAACGTTGAATCTATCTATGCGCATTTTGAACCTAATGCGTTTGATGGATTGGATAGTTTTCATCGACTTGATCCTCAGACAAGCTCTCGAGAGGGAACATTTGAACTCTATTGGGTAAGAGACAATCATTCTATTGTGTTTGTTCCAACCCCCGATCCTAGTATCAAATATGACTCAACCCTAGATAGGTTTGGTATACGAAAAGCCGAATGGTACCTGTGTCCTCTCGAAACGAAGCAATTCTGTATTACTGATCCTTATTATTGGGAAACATTTCCGGGTGCTCCCGTTTTAATGGTTTCATTAACCTTTCCAGTGATTAAAGATGAGCAATTTATTGGTATTGCGGGTGCGGATATTAATGTATCAACGCTTCAGCAAAAAGTGCTTCAGCTGTCTCGTACTATTTTTGATGGTGATGCTCAAGTAACACTTTTGACTCAAAATGATCGGATAATTGCATCTAACCATTTCGATGGACAATTAGGTGAATTTATTGATTTGGGTGAGGAAGGGCTTGTATTGGATTTAGAAGAACAGAGTGCTAATGGGTTTATCCTCCTAAGAATGCCTTTATTGTTTGCAAACGTGCATTGGACACTCGTGATCAAAGTGCCATCCGAGAAAGTGTATGGGAGTGTGGTTGAGCTCACTGATCGAATACATGTTAACCATCTGAATACACAGATTAAATTAGCGATAGCTGCTGTAGTCATTATGGTGGTGTCGCTGTTAATTGGCGTTTCGTTCGTGCGAAGTCGAGAAAATATCACACAGCAACTCAATGAAACGCTCATTGCCTTGAAAAGAACGCAAGAAGAGTTAATTCAGTCTGAAAAATTGGCATCTTTAGGAGGGCTCGTGGCTGGTGTTGCCCACGAATTAAACACACCGATTGGTAATGCTGTGATGGCAGCCTCAACCTTGAAGTCGGACGTAAAAACATTTAATCAAGAGATGGAGCAAGGTCTAAAGCGTTCTAGTTTAACTCAGTTTATTGGCAATGCTGACGAAGCCAGTTTAATTATTCTACGAAATTTAGAAAAAGCTTCGTCTTTAATCACGGGCTTTAAGCAAGTTGCGGTTGATCAAACTTCGTTGAATAAGCGAACGTTTTGTATTACAGAGGTGTTGGATGAAGTTATGCTGATGTTGAATCCGACGCTTAAGCGTTCTCTTCATCGTGTCGAGATAGATGTCATCGATAAAGTTGTAATGACTTCTTATCCTGGCCCTTTGGGACAGGTTCTGATTAACCTTGTGCAGAATGCGTTGGTGCATGCCTTTGATGAAACGCCTGGAGTTATCAAAATTCGCGTTGAAAAATCGAAAAAGTATCCAAGGATGGTGGATATATTAGTGAATGACAATGGAAAAGGAATCAGTGATAATCACCTCAAACGGATCTTCGATCCTTTCTTTACAACGAATATGGGAGGGGGCGGGACAGGCTTAGGTTTAAGCATCGTACACAACTCCGTCGTAGGAATACTGGCGGGTAAAATTGACGTCATAAGTCAACGGCAGCAAGGTAGCACATTTACGATATCTATACCGATAAAGGTTATTTAATTAATGAGAATGTTATCCTTAAAGGTCAAATTGTTAGTGGGTGCGGGTCTTTTGATCCTGATCTCACTTGTCTTCGTGATCGGACTTGCACTGTATCAACTGAATCAGTCCGCTGTACAAACCTTAAGCTTGACTGAGAATATCGTAACACGAAGTGTGCATGAGGAAGTTAGACTTGCCTCGCAGTTATTAAGTGATGATATCAGTCAGCTATTAAATCAAGGAATGAGCACACCTGAAGCACTCGCATCTGTTTTTAATACAGCAACAGCAGACGAGATACGCCTCACCCGTGAGCAAGCTTCGGTAGTGGTTCAGGCAGCTTTACAAGCAAATAAAGCGGTGAGTTCGGCTTATGCTCAGTTTGAGCAAAATGGCTACGATGGGTTAGACAGCCTGTATGCATCTTCTGCAAACTCGACAGGAACCTTAGATATTTACTGGGTCAGAGAAGAGGGAGCTTTGGTATCCTATCCTGTTGATTATGACATTAAATACGATACTACGTTAGATGAGTATGGTAATCGCGCTGCCGAGTGGTATTTATGCCCGCTCGAAACAGCCCGAGCCTGTATTACAGAGCCATATCTGTATGAAATAGAAGCGGGGCGCTCGATTCTAATGACATCGTTAACTTACCCCGTTTTGAAATCAGGTAAAGCGGTAGGCGTTACAGGTGTGGATATAAACCTACCTGTACTCCAAGAAAAAATCCAACAATTAGCTCAATCTCTTTATAAGGGAGCCGCTTCCGTTATTTTATTGAGTAATGACCAGCGAATCATCGCCTCAAGCCAGTTCCCTGAATCCTTAGGATTACCTCTGAGTCGTGTTCATTCTGAGTTGCTGGATCGTATAGAAGGCAGAGGGATGAATCAGGGGAGTATTCTGACTAAAACTCAGATTCAAATTGCAAATGCCAATTGGTCACTTGTTATTGATATTCCTGAAGCCGTTGCTTTTGAGCAAGTCTCTAAGTTAAGAGACCAACTCGAAAGCAATGAGGCCAGTGTGCGTGCTAACTTGATTGTGACGGCGCTGATCGTACTGTTGGTCACGTTGATGATTGTCATGTTTTTTGTGAAAAGTATCACACGTCCGCTGACTGAGTTAGGTTTGCGCATGCGAGAGTTGGCGGGAGCCGAAGGGGACTTAACACGGCGCTTGGAAGCGGCATCTCATGCCGAATTGGCCAATGTGGCGGACGGTTTTAATCAATTTACGGCCAAAATCCGCGTCTTGATACAAGAGTTGATTCGGTTATCGGCGGATCTAAAAGGGAGTGCAGGTTCTTTAGCGGATACAGCCACGGCTACACGCCAGGCGACAAGTGATCAAAATCGTCAGTTGGACTCCGTGGCTGCTGCCGCCAATGAAATGGCCGCAACCGCCACACAGGTTGCACATTTAGCCGCGGCAACAGCACAGGATTCAAACTCTGCCAATCAGGATGTGAATAACTCTCGTGAAAACTTATCTAAAACGGTTGCAGATATTGAGCGTGTATCTCATTCAATTGAGCAGGCGGCGGGAGCTGTGACGGCAGTCGAAAAGCGAAGTGACGAAATCACAACCATCGTCTCCACGATTCGTGGTATTGCTGAGCAAACAAATTTGTTGGCATTGAATGCGGCAATTGAGGCTGCTCGTGCGGGGGAACAGGGGCGGGGCTTCGCTGTAGTGGCGGATGAAGTGCGTAGTCTTGCAGGTAGAACGCAAACGGCCACTGAGGAAATCGAAACGCTGATAGGCTCCTTAAAGTACGATGTCAACTTAAGTGTTGACCAAATGAAAGGGTGTTTAGGATCAATCCAAACCACCGTTGCTGAGAGTCAACGCAGTCTGCAGGCGCTTGAGGCAGCGGCTGAGCGTATTCACGCAATCTCTGACAACTCGACTCAGGTGGCCACGGCTGCAGAAGAACAGAGCATGGTAAATGAAGAAATCACTAAAAACATTACCCAGATAGGTGATGCGGCTGCTCACTTAACGGATACCGCTAGCAAAGTTCAAAGTTTAGGATCTGAGGTCGCGGAGTCTGCGTCGGAGATTGATGAGCGTCTGAAACGATTTAAAGTGTAATCGAGTTGTCACGAACAGACAGGGCGTATCGTAACCGCTTTGTTTGTTCGTGACATACAGGGTCTAAATTTTAGGCTGATCTAAATAAGTTGTATCTTCGAGGCTGCGCTGTAGCCATTGAAGAAACTCAGTTTTGGTGTCTTGTCCAAGCTGTGCTTCTGTCACTTGTTGGCTTAAGGCTGACAATAGACGTTGTGGGTCAAAGTTTACGTATTGCAGAACTTTAGCAAGCGTGTCCCCCCGTTGACTCACGCTGACGCGGGCATTGCCGTCTTCATCAAAAATGATGTTTGCTGCATCCGTATCCCCAAAGAGATTGTGAAGGTCTCCCAGAATTTCCTGATAGGCGCCAACAAGGAAAAAACCAAGTAGTGCGTTGGCCACTTCCATGGGTGGATATGGCAGGGTTGTTTCCAGCCCCTCTCCATCGACATAATGATCAATACGACCATCGGAATCACAGGTGATATCTCGGATGACGCCGCGTCGAGATGGCGCTTTATCTAAATCTCTAAGCGGTAATATCGGGAAAACCTGGCCAATGCCCCATACATCAGGAAGCGACTGAAAGAGAGAAAAGTTGGCAAACAGTTTATCCGCCATTTGCTCATTGAGCTCATCCAGAATCTCGCGATGAGGGCGACGTGAAGGGTTAAGAGTTTTCATCAGGTAAAGAGCAGTGGCCTTCAAGATCTGCTCACCCTTAGCCCGGTCTTGCAGGCTTAGATCTCCATGCGTAAAAGCTTGGTTTAAATCTTGGTTATAGGAAATCAGGTCGTGATAGATTTCACTTAAACTCCGTTCGCGATCAATCGCATCAAGATAGTTTTGGTTGATGCGTGTCAGCAAAGGGTGGCAAGCCGCGCTGGGTGTTTCAATTGAGCCCACTTCTTGGCATTCGATGCCGATGACATTGGTTACTAATACCGCATGATGTGCCGTCACGGCCCGGCCCGATTCGCTAAAAATATCCGGTTGTGGCAAGTCATGCTCTATTGAGACTTCTTTAAAGGCTTGAACGACGCGTTTGGCATATTCGTCCAGCGTGTAGTTCATCGAGCAAATACTGCGTGAAGCCGTTCCCTCATAATCGATGCCTAGGCCACCACCCACGTCAGCTACTTCAACGGGAAGGCCCATCAAGCGCAATTGAGCATAGAAGCAAGCCGCTTCTCTTAGCCCGACTTGGATATCTTGAATATTGGCGATCTGGCTACCTAAATGAAAATGCAATAATTGAAAGGCTTGGGTTTGCTGATTGTCTTTTAAGATATCAATTGTTTTTAAAATTTCGCTGGCGGATAGGCCGAATTTTGATTTTAAACCACCGCTGTCTTGCCAATTACCTTTCCCGACTGTCGCTAAGCGTGCACGCACCCCTATTCTTGGTGACACATCCAGCTCTTTAGCGATGGCGAGCACATCGTTTAGTTCGCTTGCTTTTTCGAGGACGATATAGACTTTATGTCCAAGCTTTTCACCCATTAATGCAAGGCGAATATAGTCTTCGTCTTTATAGCCGTTGCACACAATCGTTGAGTATCCGGGTTCAGCAAGTGCGAGAACGGCAAGTAGCTCAGGTTTGCTGCCTGCTTCAAGCCCAGTGTAGCCGTTAAGGGCTTGTCGTTGCCCTGCTATGATGCCTTCGACCACTTCTCGTTGTTGATTCACTTTAATGGGGTAAACGCAGGTAAATTGGCCTTGGTAGTCTTCATATTCAATTGCTCTTGCAAAACTTTTCACCAGTTGTGCAACGCGATCTTTCAATATATGTGGAAAACGTATCAAAATGGGCAGTTCTAACCCTTTTTCACGAGTGAGCTCGCGGATATGGGCAAAGCTAACTTCAGCACCTGTCGAGGGGTCTCGCACGGTAACATCACCCTGATCTGCAATACCGAAATAACCGGCTCCCCAGCGTTTGACGTTATAAAGACTTAGGCTTTCGTTTGCGCTCCAAGAACTCACATTGATTCTCCTGTTAATCCGATTGTATCGTCATTCTAGCCATAAATTTCGTATAATGCCCGATTTGAATGTTTGAAAGGCAGAGCGGCTTGAATAACACAGTGACCCATCGACAACCTTGGAATACCTCCATTGACTATCCGGAATTGCCAGTTAGTGCGCGTAGGCAAGAAATTGCTGAGGCCCTTCAGCGCCATCAAGTCATTATTGTGGCGGGCGAAACGGGGTCGGGCAAAACCACGCAGCTGCCAAAGATTTGTTTAGAGTTGGGCTTGTCTGATAAGGGTATGATCGGGCATACACAGCCGCGTCGTTTGGCCGCTCGCACCGTGGCTGCGAGAATCGCGCAAGAGCTCAAAACTGAATTAGGGCAAGCCGTCGGTTATCAAGTCCGTTTTCACGATCAGGTATCAGAGCAGTCTCATATTAAGTTAATGACAGACGGTATTCTGTTGGCAGAAACACAACGTGATAGGTTGTTGCGCCGTTATTCAGTTCTGATCATTGACGAGGCGCATGAGCGCAGCTTAAACATTGACTTCTTGCTGGGGTATCTCAAGCAGCTTCTGCCCAAAAGACCTGACCTTAAGCTGATAATAACGTCAGCAACGATTGATCTTCAGCGCTTTTCTGATCATTTTTCAAAAGCCCCCATTATTGAGGTGTCGGGGCGTACCTATCCTGTCACACTTCTTTATCGTCCTTTGCATGAGCTGGAGGTGGAAGATGATAAGGCGCAAGATCTACAGGTCGGTATTTTGCAAGCGGTGGATGAGTTAACACTCATCGATCGTCAAACGAGAGAAGCCGGTCCTGGAGACATACTGGTCTTTTTGCCGGGTGAGCGTGATATTCGGGAGACAGCTGAAACCTTGCGTAAAGCACAACTGCGAGATACAGAGGTCATCCCGCTTTATGCACGCTTATCTTTAGCTGAGCAAAATCGGGTATTTGGCGAGGATAGAAAAGCAGGGCGCAGAATCGTCTTGGCGACGAACGTTGCCGAAACCTCTTTGACGGTCCCTGGAATACGCTACGTTATTGATCCAGGATTAGCACGTATCTCTCGGTACAGTTATCGCTCTAAAGTGCAGCGCTTGCCCATTGAGGCCGTGTCCCAAGCGAGTGCAAATCAACGAGCAGGGCGCTGTGGGCGTGTAGCACCAGGAACCTGTATTCGCCTCTATTCGGAAGATGACTTTTTACAGCGCCCGGCGTTTACCGATGCTGAAATACAGCGTACGAATTTAGCCGCGGTTATTCTTAATATGCTTCAATTGGGGTTGGGCGATATTGCTCGCTTTCCCTTTGTCGATCCGCCAGACAGTCGGTTTATTAATGATGGCTTTAAGTTATTAGAAGAGTTAGGGGCCGTTACCTCAAAGCGGCAGTTAACCGCTTTAGGGCGTGATTTAGCGCGTTTACCGGTCGATCCAAGAATTGCGCGTATGTTAGTAGCGGCGAATCACTTAGGATCGCTTACGGAAGTTTTGGTGATTGCCAGTGCGCTGAGTGTGCAAGACCCACGCGAGCGTCCACATGATAAGCGCCAAGCCGCAGATGAAAAGCATCAAGCTTATCTAGATGACGATTCAGACTTTATTACACTGCTTAATCTTTGGAAAGCTTATGAGTTGCAGCGCATTGAGTTGAGCAGTCAGCAATTAAAAAAATGGTGCCAAACGCATTTTATTTCGTGGGTGCGGATGCGGGAGTGGCGAGACTTGCATCGCCAGCTACATCTGAGTGCTAAAGAGTTGGGCTTTGTTGAGAATAAGGACGATGCCGACTATGCATCGATTCATAAAGCTTTGTTGACCGGGCTTCTCAGTCACATAGGGTTTAAGCAAGAGAAGGGTGAGTATTTAGGTGCCCGTAATCGCCGTTTCTACATCTTTCCTGGATCGGGTATTTTTAAAAAGAGCCCTAAATGGATTATGTGTGCCGAATTACTGGAAACCAGTAAACTCTTTGCGCATTACGTCGCTAAAATTGAACCTGAGTGGATTGAGGAGCCTGCAGCGCACCTTGTAAAGCGTTCTTGGATGGAGCCCCACTGGGAGCAGAAGCGCGCTCAAGTCGTTGCAATTGAACAAGTGACACTTTACGGACTGATTATTGTTCCAAAGCGGCGTGTGCACTATGGCTCCATTGATCCTAGCGTTAGTCACGACATTTTCATCCGCCAAGCATTGGTTGAGGGCGAGTATCGGACACAGGCACCCTTTTTCATCACAATCGTGCGTTATTGGCCAGTGTCGAAACACTTGAAGCCAAGTCGCGGCGTCGAGATTTGTTGGTGGATGAGGAGCGATTAACTGAGTTCTACAAAGCGCGTTTCGCACGGCTTAAAGGTGAACATGTCGTCAGTGGTAAGGGCTTTGAGTATTGGCGTCGTCAGGTTGAAAAAGTAGATCCGAAAGCGCTCTTTATGACTGAAGACGACATATTGCAGCGCTCAGCCGATCATATCACGTATGCAGAATACCCGGATAAGCTGTTTGTTAACGCAATGCCTTTGGCCTTGACGTATCACTTTGACCCCTCTTCAGATGATGATGGTGTGACGTTAGATGTACCTCTTGGATTGCTCAAAACCTTACCTTTAGAGCGTTTAGAGTGGCTAGTGCCAGGGATGTTAGCCGAGAAAGTAACGGCGTTACTCAAAGGTTTACCTAAGGCACTGCGTAAAAATTTTGTTCCGGTTCCGGACTATGTTCAAGCCTTTTGCGATGCTTGCGAATTTGGTGTGGGTGATTTGCATGAGCAATTAGCACACCGTTTGCTGCGTATGACAGGCGTTCGTCTTGATCCCAAGGTGTTTAAAGAGGTTGAGTTAGATGCGCATCATCAGATGCGTTTGCGTGTTTTGGGTGAAGCTGCGCAGATATTGGGAGTCGGGCGCAGCTGGCAAAAACTGCATTCACAGTTAAGTCATTTAGCGGATGCTGCCTTACAAGAAGCTCGCCCTGCGCAAGCCTGGGGTAAGAAAGAGCTGACTTCATGGGACTTTGGTGATTTGCCTGAATCAATACTCATTGAGCAAGGGCATGGACTTAAGGTGGATGCGTATCCAGCCTTGGTGGATCAAGGCAGTCATGTGGATTTAGTGTTATTGAGTCGTTTATCAGAATCACAGCAGGTCACGGTAAGAGGGATGGCTAGGCTTTATGTGTTGATGCTGCGGGATGATGTGAAAACGATAAAGCGAAACCTGTTGAAAGTTAACGAATCAGTCTTGCTAAGCAATAAGATGTGGGACGTTAAAACACTTGAAGATGAAATACTCTTATCGGCAGTCATGAAGGCTGCAGGGTTGAATATAGAGGGGTATGCAGACCCTATTCCACGTACTCAAACAAAGTTTTTGGATAGTGTGCAAAAGGTAAAAGTTAATCTTAGTCAGTGTGCAATAGGATTAAGTCAGCAAGTGTATGATCTAATGAATGTATATCACCGGATCAATAAAGTTCTGAATGGAAAGGTTGGGCTGGATACAATTATAGTTTTAAATGATATTAAGCAGCAGCTTAGTCATCTGTTCTATAAATGTTTTTTGACTGAAGTTCCTGGTATTTATTTGGAGTATTACCCTAGGTATTGCAAGGCTATTGAGTTAAGACTTGAGAAGTTTACAAGAGAGTTGAGGCAGCAAAACCTATGGTCGGAACAATTAACTAACTTCTGGAAACTCTGGCAGCAAAAGTATGAACGCAATCTTGACTTGGGCACGGTTCCTGCAGGGTTGGATGCCTATCGTTGGTTAATTGAAGAGTACAGAGTATCACTTTTTGCTCAGCAATTAGGTACGAAGCAAACCGTTTCTGAAAAGAAACTTAAAAAAATATTGGCAGATTTTTAATTGCATGCCCTAATTAAGGGCATTATTTTAAACTTAATATTTGCTTTTGCTTATTTTTGGTGCTTTTTGAGTTTTTTGTTTTTAATTGGTGTACAAGTTGTCGGAGGTCAGTACGATTTTCTATTGTTCATCACGTGTATTTGTGTTGTAATATTTTTGAGGATGGACTTGACTTTGATATTAGTCAGCTCACCCTGTTCTACACATAACTAGTAGTTGAATGTTGAAGTGAAGAGGGAAACTCTATGAAAAAATCGATTATGTCTTTGGCGGTTGCAGCGGTTGTAGCTGCCCCTGCAATTGCACAAGCGGATGCGACCTTATTTGGTACGTTTGAAGCTGTCATGAAGAAAGAAGCGACCCGCTCGGCTGAATTGACTGATGGCGGCAGCTCAATTGGTATCATGGGAACGGTTGACTTAGGTCTTGATGATACAAAAGGTATCTTCTACTGGGAGCAAGATCTCGACGTTAACGCAGGTGCATTGGTGAGCGGGTCAGGTGAAGCTCACCTTGGAGCAACGGGTTCTTGGGGTACTGCAATTGGTGGTAAGTTTGACCATGCAACCGTCACAATGGTGTCTGATTACACGGATATCACGTACCAAGGTTCGCTTGAGTCAGTTGACAACTATGGTTTGGCACCTAATTCAATCGCCTATATCTCTCCAGACATGAATGGTGTGACGTTTATGGCTGGCGGTGTGTTTGCGGGTGATTTAGGTCCGCAGAAAGATCGTCAGGTTGATGCTTACAACCTAGGTGTCGCGTATGACGCAAATGGTCTATACGCTGCGGCGGCTTACGGTAATATGAAAAATACCAAAGCGGCGAACACCTATGCCGTGAATGAAAACCTCTGGGGCTTAGCGGCAGGTTTCAGCGGTATCGAAAACCTGGATTTACGTGCTAACTACACGCGTCAAAATGATAAAACGGCCGTTGAAAAAACCAACGCATGGAACCTTTCAGCTCAATACGATATAGAGAACACGGCTCTATACGGAGTATACGGTCGTTCTAAAGAGAAAAACTCAAATGCGCGTTTTGAGTCTTATACTGTAGGTGCTGCTCAAACCATGGGTAACGGTGCTGTTTACGCTGAGTTCGTAGGCTTCACCAAAGACTACAAGTTTGATCCAGATACTAAGAACACCTTCCTAGTAGGATATCAGCTTAACTTCTAATCTCAGTGTTTAGTTGTTAGAACCGCGTTAGCACACAAAAAGCATGACAGCGATCTCACGTTGTCGTGCTTTTTTAGTTTTTAGGTGCAGAGATTGCTCTTTTTGCCTAACAAAACTTGCAAGCCCATCGGTGCTGTGATGTAATAACCACTAATTGAGGTGTAGATTCAGCTTGTTTATGTAACTTGTTGAAAAATAAAGAGCTTGATAAATGGTAGTACTGAGCTTTTTACATCGACACTGACAGAGGCCAAACCGATAAATGAAAATTTTTTGAATTTTTTCGCTTCATCGGTTTGAAATAATCTGTTTTTATAGTATTTTCTCGGCTGCACCAATGACGGTGCTCCAGGAAAAATTCAAACAACTACTAGTATGTTGAACGTTGAAGGGGAAAACTGAATGAAAAAGTCAATTATCGCTCTGGCTATCGCTGGTGCAATGACTGCTCCTGCTATCGCAATGGCTGATGCTACTCTGTACGGATCTTTCCGTATGAACTTGACCAAAGCTGACAAAGCATCTGCTTCTTTCGCTAACAACGCTACTCGCGTTGGTATTCGCGGAACTGTAGATCTTGGTCTAGAAGACACCAAAGGTATCTTCCATTGGGAACAAGGTCTTGACACTGAAACAGGCGCATTGGCTGGTGGCCGTTACGCTTCTTTAGGTGCGACTGGTTCTTGGGGTACTGCAGTTGGTGGCCGTATTGACCACTTTACTTGGAACTATGCTGGTGGCGTAACTGATTTGTTCGCATCAGGTTCTGGTGACATCCTGTCAGTTGATTACTTAGGTTCTGGTTCTGGCCGTGCTGACCGTCGTCAATCTAACACCATCGCTTACGTTTCTCCAAAGATGTCTGGTTTCCAGGCTGGTATCGGTGGTGTATTCATGGGTGACGCTGGTACTCAGAAAGACAATGAAATCGACGGTTACAACTTGGGTGCTCAGTACTCAGCTGCTGGCTTGACTGTTGGTGCTGGTTACGGTGCTGTTAAAGCGGCTAAGTCTGCTAACGTCTATGCTGCAGACTCTAACCTGTGGTCATTGGCTGCTACTTACAAAATCGAAGCTTTGACTTTGTCTGCAGCTTACGAGCGTGCTAAAGACAAAACTACCAACACAACTGACAAAGGTTACAGTGTTGCTGGTCGTTACGAAGTTGACGGTTTAGGCGCTACTTTGGCTTACTCACAAGTTAAAGAAACTAACCAAGCTAAAGGTACTCGCGTACAGGCTGAAGTCTACAACCGTTTAGGTCGTGGTATGGTTTCTGCTGGTTACGTAGACAACAACAAAAACGCTCGCGGTGGCAACACTGATCGTTTCTACGTTGGATACCGTTTGGACTTCTAATATCGCTTGATATTAGTTGATCTCTAAAAAGGCTCCCTTGGGAGCCTTTTTGCGTTGATGCTCTTGGTGTCTTTTGTCTTTTCTTGATCACGTGAAGCTTGGATGTCTAATCACCGTGTTTGGGTGTTTAACCACATGGTCAGTGGCAAAAGTCTAGGGTGTGCGTGCGAATGGGTGCTAGAGACGGGCATTACAAGGTATGGTGGTCGATGGGATGGAGGGAAGTGCGTTCAATTTAAGAGGGTCACGACGAAACCCTCTTAAATTGTATCATGCATGAAGGTTAAGCGCTTACTGAACGCTTCCAGCAGCCAATTCCTCAGCCGTGGCTTCACGGATTGTGACAACTTCGACATTAAAAATGAGCGTTTGCCCAGCTAATGGGTGATTACCATCAAGGGTAATGGTGTCATCTTCAATTGCGATGACTGTTACAGCTGTTCGCCCCAAGGCGTTTGGGCCATAAACTGCATGCCAACTTCAATTTCATCGATGCCTGCAAAGTTGCTGCGATCAACGTCCTGGATCATTTCTTCACGAATATCGCCGTACCCTAAGGTTGGATCAACTGTGACTTCAAGTGAGTCGCCCACTGATTTACCCAACAGCGCATTTTCAAGCCCTGGGATAATATTGCTGGCACCATGCAGATAGGCCAGAGGTTCTTGTCCCACTGAACTATCCATCACATTTCCATCCGTATTCGTTAGAGTGTAGTGAATGGATACAACGGTATTATTTGCTATCTGCATAGGATCTCTCCGATTTAATTGGAGTATTATGCTAACCATCCTTTAATCTCAGTGCAACCTTATCGCTGAAGTGGTTGATAATCTAGGCGGAAGCTTTTAATCTGATTTATTCGGCGTTACGTAACTATGAATATGTTTTTACGTTATTTTTTACCTCTCAAATGTATTCGTGGCTATAGCTTAGAGGTTAGAGGACATCAAGAATGGATGGGCATATAAATAAAAAACACACAGTTGCGGTTGTGGGTGCAGGGGTTGCAGGTCTTAGATGCGCATCCTTGTTGATGGGCAAGGGATATGATGTAACCGTTTTTGAGAAGAGCCGAGGGACGGGTGGGCGGCTCGCGTCGGTCAGGTTAGGGGAGTTAAGTGTTGATCTCGGGGCGCCTTGGATTGAGCCTGTGAGCCATGATTTTCGTCAGTGGTTGATGATGCAGGGACCGCATCTAAGCCTGTGGCGACCCAATGCATCTGATTTTTCCTTGAATAAAGTGTTTGTGGATCGTCAGGTATGGGTGCCAGTACCGCGCTCAAGTATGATCACACGACATCTGCTTCAAAACATTAACTTTCACCCATCTGTTCGAGTGGCTGTGGCATGGCCGGATCGTGACGGTGTTTTGCTGCGCGACGAACGTGCGGTGGCACTGGGTCATTTTGATAAGGTGGTGATTGCTACCCCTGCACCACAGGCGGCGCCCTTGTTGGATGCCGTGCAGCGTTATCGTCAAAAAGCTGAAGCTGTTGTGCAAAAACCCTGTTGGGTGTTGCTGGTCTCACTGGATAAACGGCCAGAAAAACTGGCTAATATTGATGTTGTTGAGGGGGAGCATAAGATATTCGCACGCATCATTCGTGACAGTAGTAAACCCCAGCGAGATGGCGAGGTTTGGGTACTGCAAGCAAATGATGCATGGAGCTCTGACTATGTTAATCTATCTCCTGAAACGGTGGGGCAGGTGTTGCTTGCTGGCTTCCAAGAATGGTTAAGTCAAACTTTACAACCCACTGCGGTGCGAGTGCACAGATGGCTCTACAGTGAGGCGTGTGTAAATGATGAGCATCTTTCTTTGTGGGATGCGGAGTCAGGCATTGGCGCATGTGGTGACTGGTTGGTAAGAGGGGGGCTTGAGGGTGCTTGGCGCAGTGGCTCTTCGTTAGCAGAAAAAATAATGGATGAACATGCCTAATAGCACTTATAAAACCTATTGGAAGTGTTAACGGCTATACATAAAGGAGAAGACAATGGCAGCGATGCTAACGGATAAAGTATTAACCTGTGTTTCGTGTTTAGATGAGGTGTTGTTAGGAAAGTCGCATCAGATTCGTTTAGCGGTGACGTGTCTTTTGGCGGGAGGTCATTTGCTGATTGAGGATTTGCCAGGGATGGGCAAAACGACTTTGGCTCATGCATTGGCGCGTGTTTTTGGTTTGCAAGATACGCGAGTTCAATTTACCAGTGATATGCTTCCTGCTGATCTGTTGGGTATCTCAATTTTTGAATCTTCGACAGGTCGGTTTGTATTCCATCCTGGCCCCATATTTTGTCAATTGCTGTTGGCGGATGAAATTAATCGTACAACCCCTAAAACGCAAAGTGCGTTGTTAGAGGCAATGGAGGAGGGGCAGGTAACCTTGGAGGGCACGACGCACGCCTTGCCTGAGCCTTTTTTTGTGATCGCCACTCAGAATCCTTTGACACAATTTGGAACCTTCCCTTTGCCTGAATCTCAATTGGACAGGTTTTTGATGCGGATTGCGCTGGGATATCCTGACCCGGCTTCAGAGCGGCAGTTGTTGATGAGAGGAGGGGAGCGTCAGGGCGGGAATATCATGAGTGTGCTAACGCCAGACGAGTTATTGCAAGCCCGGTCTGATAGCCAAGGGGTGCATGTTTCTGTTGATCTGATTCATTATCTCCAGCGTTTGGTGCAGTTTACGAGAGACAGCGATGACTTCTCGCAGGGTGTATCGCCAAGGGGGGCGTTGGCCGTGCTTAGATGTGCTAAAAGCTGGGCTTGGTTGCATAAGCGTCATCATGTTGTGCCTGAAGATATTCAGGCCGTCTTACCTGCCGTGATTGGTCACAGGGTTCGTCGATCTGATGATGTCTCAGGGCAGTCTGCCGAATTTTTGGTCGAGCAACTCTTGAGGCAGGTCGATGTTCTTTCGTCCCAATAAACTCTATATCTTGCCGACGCGAGCCGGCATGGGCTATTGCTTTGTCTTGCTCTTGTTATTGTTGTTGTCGGTAAATTTTGAGAATAACTTAGCCTATGCGTTAACCTTTTTGTTAACCGGAGTTTTTATTGTAGCGATGCACATGACGCACAGTAATCTTGCAGGGGTTAAAACTGAGTTTGCGGCTGCTGAGGCCTGTTATGCCCAAGATATGGCGTTATTTAATCTTTGGGTAAGCAGTCAGCGTGGACGAGACCACTACCAACTGACGGCGTCTTTGCCAAATCAACCGTCTATTACCTTCGATATACATGCGCGTTGTCGAGATAAAATAGCGGTTCCATTTCATGCGCTTGAGCGAGGTTGGTTGACACCGGGGCTTTTGAAAATTGAGTCTCGAGTACCTTTGGGTTTGTTCAAAGTCTGGACATTTCATGCTTTAAATGGGAAGTGTTTGGTTTATCCGCAGCCGGTAAATTACTCCATATCCACTGGGATGGAGCAAGGGTATCAAGGGCGTGGTCGCACATCGAATCAAGATGGCAGTGATGATTTTCAGGGATTGACTGATTATCAAGCTGGGATGTCACAGCAGCATATTGCATGGAAAGTCTTTGCACGTGGGCAGGGGTTGCATGTTAAGCGGTATGTGGCTGAACAAGATGCAGAACTCTGGCTTGATTGGCAGGCGTGTATAGAGCCGGGTGTTGAGGCTAAGCTATCAAGCTTGTGTTACCACGCTCGATATTTAACGTCTCAACAACGTGCATTTGGGCTACGTTTGCCCGGACAAACCTTGGCACCGGCAATGGGACCTGAGCATTTGCGTGCTGTTTTGACCACACTGGCTTTATTCGGCAAGGAGTCCAGTAATGCAAAAAATACTGCCTGAAAAATTAAGCCGTAGTGCCGTTGTGTGGCAAATGCTAGCCTTTAGTTGGCTTTTGCTACCACATCTTTCTTGGATTCCGATCTGGTTGATGTTGCTGAGTGCGTTTGGTTTGAGCGCGCGTTGGTTAATCCACACTGGGCGCATAGGATTCCCTCATTGGTCGGTTCGTTTAGGTCTAGTCCTCATTGCCGCTGCCGGGCTAGGATTTAGTTTTGGTGTGTCGGCAAGCTTAGAGGCAATGGTTGCCCTTTTAATTGCCGGAATGGCGCTTAAGTTGTTTGAGGTGTATCGCCGGCGTGATGCGTTGGTTTTGATTTACGTGGGCTTGTTTCTGACAGGTAGCGGTTTTCTTTTAGAACAAAGTTTGTATATGGCGCCATATTTGTTGCTGAGTACGGCGTTTTTAATTGCGGCACTTAACAGTGTGTGGATGGGGGCTGATGTTACATTGTTAAAGCCACTTAAGGTTGCCAGTTTTATGCTGATTCCTGCGTTGCCTCTTATGTTGGTGTTATTTGTTGTATTTCCTCGAATAGGGCCGCTTTGGTCTGTGCAAACGGATACACCCGTCGCAAAAACAGGGCTGACCGATACGATGTCCCCAGGCGATGTGAGTCGTCTGACACGTTCTGGTGAGCTTGCATTTCGAGTTATTTTCGATCAAGGGATGCCGCCACCTTCTTCCCAGCGCTATTGGCGGGCATTAGTGTTGGGGGACTTTGATGGGCGAGCTTGGCGTCAATCTGCATCCTATGAGCGGTCACCTGAAGTCCTGCTACAAAGAGCGCAATTTGTGCACTACACCGTGATACAGGAGCCAAGTGGTCGTCCTTGGATGTTTGCTTTAGACGTGCCTGTCACCAGTGATGATGTGCGTATGACACGTGCACGAACCCTCGTGGCAGCGTCTGATATTCATCAACGCAGACAGTATCGATTGATGTCGGCACGCGCCTATCATTTACAGCCTGAGTTGTCCGATGCGGACCGTGCGCGTTATTTAAGCCTTCCCAAGATTCGAATCCGAGAACTCAAGCCTTAGCTGATCAGTGGTGGCAAGATGTTGACTACCAACCCGAAGCGTTTATCCAGCGAGTGCTGATGGAGTTTAATCGTGACTTTATCTATACCCTTGAGCCTGAAGCTGTGGGTGCGCAAGCGATTGATGATTTCTTATTAACGACACGGCAGGGCTTTTGCGAGCATTTTGCCGGAGCAACCGCTTTTTTACTGCGTCATGTTGGTATTCCGGCTCGTGTCGTGACAGGTTATCACGGAGGAGAATGGAATCCCTTGCAAAATTATTTAATTGTTAGGCAGTATGATGCCCATGCTTGGATTGAGGTATGGTTAGAGGGGCAGGGCTGGGTCAGACTTGATCCAACAGAAGCGGTGGCACCCGAGCGGATTTTGCAAAGTGCGGATGAGGTGTTCTCGGGTCAAGCAGGTTTTCTAGCCGATCGCCCCTTAAATACCTGGGTGAGTGGTCGTTGGTTGCGGCAATTACAGTTACAATATGACGCGCTTAACTTTAGTTGGCAACGCTGGGTCTTGAATTATCACCAGCAACAGTCGAATTTTCTCAGCCAGTGGTTGGGTGAGTTGAACTATCAAAAAATAGCCTTGGCGTTGCTTGTGCCCTTTGTCTTTGTCATGAGTGTGCTAAGTTGGATACTTCTTCGTTCGCGTCCAATACGTTCGGATGATCCATATCTGCGTTCTTTACAGCGATTACTGCGTTATTTGAGTCGTAAGGGGGTGGAGCGGAATCCGGAAGAAACCATACGTCAATTTGCGTTACGACTTTTACCTGCCTATCCAGAATTGGCCGTTAGTTTGCAGAACCTGGCTGATGTTGACGACTTAATTCGCTATGCTGAGGATACATCACCCGTTCACTATCAGGCCTTTAATAAAGCCATAAAGGAATGCTACCGACGTGCAAAACACCTTAGCGTTTGAATTTGAGCATCGTCCAAGTCCACGGCGTCGAACCTCAGCCATCGAAATTGCACAAGGGCGGGTTCTTGTACGAACACCTATGCAGGTTTCAATTGCCCATTTGCAGCCTTGGTTAAAGGAAAGGGAAGCTTGGGTCCTCGCTCATCTGACAAAGCAGCAATCTTCGATAGATGCTCACCGTATTGAAATGAGTCAGGGAGCCAGCATTCCAATCAACGGTGACCCCTATGAACTCTATTGGCGCTTTTCAGAGAGCAGCAGTCTTATTTGGCATCCGAAAGAGATCGAAGTTTTTTTGCCGCATCATCTCTATCATAATCCTCAAGCCCGTGTTCGTCGGATGTTACAAGCTGAGCTTAAACAAAAAGCTGCCCATCAGTTCCAGCTTGCCTTAATGCAGTTGTCCGCGCAGACGGGCTTAAAACCCAAAAAGCTCGAGGTGAAGAGTTATCGCCGCCGTTGGGGGCAATGTTCATCCGATAAGATCATTACATTAAACTGGCGTCTCATACACGCACGACCCGATGTTCAGCGTTATGTCATGATTCATGAGCTATGTCATTTACAGGAAATGAACCACAGTGTTAGATTCTGGTCTTGGGTTGCTCGTTTTTGCCCTAACCATCGTGAGTTGAGTGCAGAATTACGAGATAAGTCTTCATGGTTACAATGGTAAAGAGCGTTTAAAGCGTAGGTTTTTGAATTGTTCTGATCTAAAGTAGCAGAGAAATTCAAAAGAATATGCAATAAAGTTATAGATGGTCTAATGTTTACTGAAGAAGTACCATGAGATTGTTCTCTCTAATTTGCTTTAAACACGAAGTGTTGATTTAACACAGACTTTATTAATTTATTCTAATAAAAAGAGATAGGGTGCATGAGTTTATATAAAACGATTGAAAGAACTTTTTTTAATTCTCTATCCAAAAAAATAACAGGTAATGTCGTTTTTTTATTGTTACCACACCTTTTTCTGCTGTTGGTTGGTGGGTATTTAGCCTCAGGGTTGTCTGCAAAAATTCAGGCTTCGGGCTTAAGCGAGGCTCAAAAGGGAAGTTTGCTAGAGGGGTTGAATGATCTTGTTGTAACAGCGGGAGCAACGGCTTTTTTTGCGATCTGTGCGGGAGTCTTTACGATTTTCTTCATGCGCCATCTGTTTTTGAAGCCTATTCGTGAAATGACGCGTGTTTTAAAAGCGATAAAAGACAAAGATGGTGATATTTCGGCCACTTTGCCTGCGTATACCTATGATGAAATTTCGGAAATGGCACACAGTTATAATGAGTTTACGGATCGTTTACGTCATATGATTGCTCAAACACGTCGTCATTCAGTGAATGTCGCGTTGAGCGCAACGCATGTGCAAAAAGTGATCTTAGAGTCAAGCAAGTCTGCATTTACGCAAGAGCAAAATGCGCAGCAGGTTTTTCAGTCTAGTTCACAATCCTCTCAGGCGATTGATGAAATATCCAAAAGTGCCGTTGTGATTAGTGATCAGACCAGTAGCAACATGGCCGAAATTCGTGCATCAAATGCTGAGCTAGGTAAGGTTCTTGATCAAATCAGGATGATTCGGGATTTGGCTACGCGGTTTCAGGAAACCGTGCATAAGCTCAGTTTAAACTCTGCCGACATAACGCGAATATTATCAATGGTGCAGGATTTTTCTGACCAAACCAATTTACTGGCCTTAAACGCCTCCATTGAAGCCGCTCGTGCTGGTGATGCCGGACGTGGGTTCTCTGTGGTGGCTGATGAGGTGCGCAACCTATCGCAGAAGGTGAGTGAAGCCACAGGGCAAATTGATAGTAACATTTCAGAAATGAGCCAGTTGGTTGATAGTACGCGCAGCAGTGCGGGCACTATTTTGGAGTATGTTCAGAATACAGAAGTCTTCATCGATACAACAAGCGTCCAATTTCACAAGCTGGT
Source organism: Nitrincola nitratireducens (assembly GCF_000585235.1). Lineage (NCBI taxonomy): Bacteria > Pseudomonadati > Pseudomonadota > Gammaproteobacteria > Oceanospirillales > Oceanospirillaceae > Nitrincola > Nitrincola nitratireducens. Next base: position 68,467 of record NZ_AONB01000019.1, read on the forward strand.
TGCTGATTTTGAAGAGATTAATGCGCAATTAACGGGCATATCGAGTGCGATTGATGAGCTATCCTACACCAATCGTGAATCACATCAGAATGTGGCATTAATTACGGATCTTGCTCAGTCGATGAAAAAAGGCATGGAGCATTCCTTGATCCATTCAGCCGACCTTGAGTTGGCAACTGAAAAGACTCAGGAGTTGCTATCTCACTTTGCAATCGGTATGGGTGGCTTTGAGGATATGACCCGAACGGGAATGGGATGGGCACAAGAAGTCTCGAATGAATTGATTAAATTACAGGCTCAAGGCGCTAATGTTTTCGATACACATTATCGCCGGACCAACCCAGGTCAAAGCCCAGAGAAGTATGATACTTCCTATGTTGATGCGTATGAGCGATGCATGCAGCCTATGTTTGATGGCTTTATTCGTGCCCGTCCTGAGTTTATTTATGCAATCGCCGTTGATAAAAATGGCTATGCCCCTGCACATCATACCAAAGTGAGCCAGGCTTTGACTGGGGATGTTAGTGTTGATTTGTTGCAAAGTCGACATCGACGCATGTTTGTCGGCAATCGAGCTGAAAAGAGACGTTGCTCCCATACAAATCCTTTTTTGCTGCAAACCTTTATTCGAGACACGGGTGAGGTCTTAAATGATCTTTCTATCCCTTTATATGTGGATGGAAAACATTGGGGCGCATTGATTATGGGCTTTGATCCTAAATGTCTATTGGCTGAATAGTGGGCTGAACCCTGTGGCTTTTGATAATCGATTAAAAGCGACAGGGAACCTACAATTTGATTGGATCGATTACTCGATCTCGTTGATCAGATGGCGAATAAGTTTGCGAAGCGCAACGTAAGATAAAGGTTTTTCGCAGATAGCGGATACACCTGCTGTTTTTAGAGCATGGAGTGGCTCGTCGTTTTGTTCCGAAGTGACAACAACAATCGGTATAGAGGGTTGGTCGGAATAGTGGCGAATATGCTCCACTAACTCAAGCCCGTCGATGTTCGGCATGTTGTAGTCTGTGATGATGAGATCAAATCGCTGACTTTTTAAGATTTGCAGGGCTTCAGCACCATCTTTAGCCTCACGAATATTGTGAATGCCAAGAGACGTGAGTACGCGGTGCAAATATTTGCGAGAGGTGGAGCTGTCATCAACCACCATGATCCATAAATCATCAAACTCTTCGTTGGTGCCTTCAAAGTCATTCTGACGTGCTGCCACATAATTCACAGCACTGCTTAAGGCTTCATTCAGACGTTCTGGATCGTAAGGTTTCGGTAAAATAACCGTTGCGCCTGCTTGACGTATCGGCTCTAAATAGCGATAAAGGGTTTCTGATGAGATCAAAAAGAAAGTGACATCGCATAGTTCAGGCTTGGTGCGCATTTGTCCGACAAGTTCAGAGCCTGTCATATCGGGTAAATGCATGGCAGAAATTACGATATCAGGAGTAATGCCTTGCATTCGCTCAAGCGCAGGTGCTGCTTCAGTGAACTCTTCAATAGCGACGATCCCCATTTTTCGAAGGTGGCCGACAATAATATTGCGCTGCATTCGGGAAGGCTCAATCACCATCAACAGCAGTTCGCTCAGTTCCATACTTCTCTCACTTAACGGATACAACGATAATAGTATTTATACCTGACATTAGCGATATTGCAAACATCAGTTTGTGCTGATTCAGTTTAAATTCACTTTATTCAGGTTTGTTCAGGTTTGTTCAGCTAACGTTAAGACGAAAAGCGCTTTACTTGTGTTCCGAACAGGATTGCATCGGGTCTCTTCATCATTTCAACTTTTCTTAGGGTCGCTCAGGCGACCTTTTTCTTTTTCTCTGAATTGTTTTAGCTCGAAGCAATCGTATCCGTGCTGAACATGCGTGTAGCAGCTGTGTTAGTCGGGTGTTTTTGCTAAAGCGCGCTCCGCAATACCACTGAACAGTGCGCGGATATCCGATTCGTGTGAGAGTCCTCTTGCTTTTTCTAGAATGGGCAGGAGTTCTGCGCGACTGACTGAACGTATTAATAGCTTTATTCTTGGAATGTTAAAGGCACTTAGCTGATGGATTGATATCCAAGGGCTATCATAACTAAAACTGCAACGGGGTCTGATGCCATTTCGCCGCACACTGAGAGCGGTAAATTGAGATTCTCACACTCCTTTTGGATATATTCTAGAGCCAGCATGACAGCTGGATGTAAATGGTCAAACAGAGCCGATACACGCGGATTGTTTCGATCAACGGCTAATAAGTACTGTGTTAGATCGTTTGAACCCACTGATACAAAATCAATATAAGGCGCTAGTTTGGGAATCAAGAGCATTGCCGAGGGGACCTCAACCATCATGCCAATGCTGGGTAGCTGGGCTGGGTATCCTAGCTTATTTAAATCATCGACGGCTTTCTCAACATGCTGCCTGAATGTCATCATTTCATCAACACGGCTGACCATAGGTACTAACAGCTTAAGATTGCCATTGGCGATATTTGCTCGAAGCATGGCACGAATTTGAGTGATGAGCAGTTGGGTATTATCTAGGGTAAAGCGTATCCCTCTCCAGCCAAGATAAGGATTCTCTTCTGACATTTCGAAGTAGGGCAGTTGCTTATCACCCCCTATGTCTAAAGAACGCATAGAGACGGGTTTTGGGGCGTAGGCGGCCAATACCTTTTGATAGATGCGCAGCTGTTCCTCTTCGGTTGGAAAGCTATCATGGATCATAAACGGAATTTCGGAGCGATAAAGTCCGACGCCTTCGGCACCTCGTTCCAAGCCAGGGGTTGCATCGGCTAACAAACCTGTATTTGTTAGAAGTTCAACCCGAAATCCGTCAAGGGTTTCTGCAGGTAAGGATTTGAGTTTGTCGAGTCCTGCGATAAAACGCTGCTCTTCGGCAATCATTCGTTTGTATTCATTCAGCAGCGCATCCGGTGGAGTGACAATGCATTCCCCTCGGTTGCCGTCGACAATGACTCGTTTACCACGGAATTTAGCGGGTTTTAGATCTTCAACCGCCATCACAGCCGGAATGCCAAGTGCATTGGCCACAATCGCGGTGTGCGACAAAGAGGAGCCTGCTGTACATACAATGCCATGAATACGCTTGAGCGGAAATTCAGCCAAGTCTGTTATGCTGATGAGCTCTCCACACAATATTAGGGCTTCATCCGGTGCTTCGGTAACTTGGCGATCATGTTGCAGCAGTTGATTCAGAATGCGTTGTCCAATATTGGTAATATCTTCACTGCGGGCTTTCAAGTAGGGGTCATTTGATTGTTCGAACAAATGCGCCATCTCTCGAATGACTTGGCACAGCGCCCAAGGAGCACTATCGCCTTGTTTGATTTTTTCTTCTACACCCTGTTTTAGCTCTGGGCTGTTGAGCATCATTTGGTAAACGCCAAACAGCGCATGCAAATCGCCCGGTAAATGATTGCCTAGGCGACCGGATCCGGCTTCTAATTCTTCGGCGACCCACTCAATGGCTTGGTGGAAGTCGGCTGTTTCTGCAATCGCATCACTGTTAATCCCTGCTTCAACTTGATCAAGGGTCATGTGCGGGTCAATCACCCATAGACGTCCAGTGCCAATACCACTAGACCCTTTAACGCCCTTGTAACGCTCATAGCTGGATAGCGTGGGTTGAGACATCCAACTGCCGCTGCGTTGTAAATGATGCAGAGTCCCCGCCAATTGTGAGGCCACTGTAATCAAAAACGCTTCTTCATCGTCATTGAATTGCTGGTTGAGTGTTCCTTGTACAACGAGAACCCCGACTAATTTTCGGAGGTGAATTAAAGGCACGCCCATGAAGCGATGATAGGATTGTTCATGTGTTTCCGGAATATAAACAAATCGATCATCTGAGGGTGCGTCAGCGATGTTTAGCGTACTCAAGCTGGCGGCAATGTGGCCGACTAATCCTTCGTTAAGATTTAAGCTGACTTTGCCGACGGCTTCCCGGGATAAGCCTCGAGTCGCTGCTAAGATCAACGTGTCTTGTTCAGGATTGCATAGATACAAACTGCAAACTTCTGCATGCATTAGGTCGCATAAGCGCTCAACGATCGTGTCCATCATGGCTTCAGGGTCTTGAGTCCTGGCAATGGTTTCAACAAGTGTAATGAGGCTGGCGAGTGGGGAATGCATGCTGATATCCATCTGTCATGAGGTTTCACTTTCTGCAGACATTATGCCTTATTTCCGGATCTGGGTGATGGACTCACTAAAAAAAATGTCGGAATTAGAACAAACTGGGTTGAAATGATCGCGAAAAGTGCCAAATGTTTAATGGGTAATCATCGAGTTTTGTTTGAAATCAAAATGCAAATTTATGATTTTCCTCTAATGTACGGGAGTCGGACTCCTATCCTACTATACGATTATCTACTACTTTGTTTAAAATTATGTGCTATTCTTGATATATGACTCAACTACACACAAAACACCAATCATCGTGACTAGCCCCATGTTAACCCGTACCGCCTCTATTAATGTTGCTGCTATTTGCAAGCGGCGTCCTATTTGGTGTCATCCACGGGATACGATCCATCATGCTATTCGCTTGATGTCACTCTACAAAATAGGGTGTGTCCTCGTTTGTGAGCATAGAAGACCTGTGGGAGTGTTAACACGACGGGATGCGATGCGTTTTGGGACAGAGGGTTACGATGTCGAGTCGACAGTGGATAAAGTCATGACGCATCCTGTTACAACTGTTGATGTTGATGCCAGTGTAGATGAGTTGGGTATTTTAATGATGAGTCACCGTATTCGTCATGTTGCTGTCGTCGATGCTGAGCATCAGTTGGTTGGGGTGGTCAGTGAAAGTGATATTGTTAACAGTCATGGTCTTGAGCATGATTTATTTTTAAGGTCTTTGTATGAGGTCTGTAATTTAGATCCGCTGCGCATACCGAGTGATTGTTCGATTAAATTGGCAATAGAACGGATCAGAACGGCAGGTCATACAGCAGCATTGATTGACTTGAATGGTGGCTTTGCAATTTTAACGGAAACTGACGTCATTTCTCTTTTATCAGAAGAGACGTTTGATTTAAGTCAGCCCCTGTCTTCAATTGCTTTGAATCCTTTGCAGTCCGTTCCTGGCTCTTTGAGTCTTTATAATGCACGCCGTCATTTTAGAAATCTGGGTTTTAGGCATTTAGGTGTTACGGATGAGCACGGGCAGCTTGTGGGGTTGGCCTCATATTCCGATATTTTGCGCAACGTAGAGGTCGATTACATTTATCGCTTGCGAGAGCTTCTTAATGATCGCAGTCATTCGTTGAATCAAACGCGTCACTATCTGCGCATCATTGAAAAAGTGATCAACTCTTCTCTTGAGGGGATTTTAATTTGCGATGCCCAAGGGAAAATTCAGAGCGTCAATCCTGCATTTACTCAGATCACAGGGTATGATGAGTGGGAGGTGATTGGCTGTAATCCGAGCGTATTAAGCTCGGGTCGTCATGATAAGCGTTTTTATGAGCATATGTGGCGGGAGATAAAAGAGGTTGGTCATTGGCAGGGTGAAATTTGGAATCGTAATAAAAGCGGAGATGTTTACCCAGAGTGGCTGAGCATTACGGCGATAGAGAGTGATAATGGCGAAATCATACAGTATGCGGCGATCTTTCATGACTTGACGGAAGTCAAACGCTCAGAAGCTCGCATCAATAAAATGGTTTATTTTGATGAGGTCACACTCTTACCGAACAGGCGGCTTCTACGAGATCGTTTGGATAATGCGCTTAATTATTCTAATGAGACAGGGACGCGAATCACTCTGGTCAATCTTGATTTGGATTGGTTCAAGGTGGTTAACGATCGCTTTGGTCAGGTGCAGGGCGATCAGGTATTGCGTGAGATAGCCAATAGAATTAATCAGCAATTGGCCGATGAAGACACTGTTGCGCGTCCGGGCGGCGATGAGTTCAGTCTGATTATTTCCAGTATTCAGGATACAGATGAGTTAGCTGTTTATTTACAAAAACTCCAAAAAATTATTTCGGCACCTGTGGTTATTAATTCGACAGAGATTCGTATTACGTGCAGTATGGGAGTCGTTGTTTATCCTGATGATGCATCGGATGCGGAAAGCTTAATGAGTCGAGCGGATTCAGCCTTGCTGCAAGCCAAAGAGCAAGGGCGAAATACGGTTCATTACTATTCGTTGACTCTGAATCAATCGTGCATGTCGCGACTTAAGCTGGCAGGCTTGTTGCAAAATGCTCTAGAAAATAATGAACTAACTCTGTATTACCAACCTAAGGTGTGCCTTAAAACTGGAAATGTTAAAGGGGTTGAGTCCCTCATTCGCTGGTTTAATCCAGAGCTAGGGCAGGTGTCACCTGCGGACTTTATACCCTTGGCAGAAGACATTGGCTTGATCGATAGTATCGGCTCATGGGTGCTCGAATCGTCTGTTAAACAGTCTAAGGCATGGCAGGATCAGCAGTTAAATTTAAGCATTGCCGTGAACGTTTCGGCGCGACAGTTTCAGCGAGGTGAAGTGGCCGCGAAGGTAGTGGGATTGTTGGAACAGTATAGACTGTCCCCTGACCATTTAAGTATAGAGCTGACTGAAACAAGCTTTATGCATAATGCCGAAAAAACCTTGTCTGCGATCAAACAGTTAAGCTTGATTGGGATTAACGTTGCCATTGATGATTTTGGTACAGGCTATTCAAGTCTTAACTATGTTCGAACCATGCCATTAAGTCAGTTAAAGGTGGATCTGAGTTTTATTAAAAATATTGTTGAGTCGGTGCGGGATCGTAAGTTGGTTCAAGCCATTATTGATATGGCGCATGCACTTGATATTGAGGTGATTGCTGAGGGTGTTGAAACCTGTGAGCAGTTAAAGCTGCTGCTTGAAATGGGCTGTGATCAAGCGCAGGGATATCTGTTCTGTCAGCCTATCCCTGCTGGTCAGTTCGAAAAGTGGTTGCAGGACGTCAGTCAAGCACATATTTCGTTAATAAGCCATTGTCAACTCGACGGCTCGAATTAAAACCAGTTATCTTGGCGCTTACGACGTTTAGGTAGGTAGGGTACTAACAGACCTAAAATCATACCAGCTAAGGCAACTAAGCCTCCATGGGTCAACCAGCGAATCAAGTTGCTTTGATCCATGTTGGCAATTTCTGCATCTAGACGTCGAATCTGTGTTTCAAGCTGTTCAACTTGTTGAGCATAGTCTTGGTTTCCACCCGAGAGTTGCTGTAAACGGTTGTTCAGCGTCTCGATTTCCGTGGCTTGGCGCTCGATTGTGTTTAGGCTCTCGGTTAGCTCCGATTCTAACTTCGGCAAGCGCGCTTGAACGCTTTCACCTGCAGCAACAAACTCTTCAGGAACCCAACCGGAGCGTCCCGCTTGGTTACGAACCTCGACATAGTTATTGTTGCGATTGAGTATTGTAACCCCTTCACCACTCGTCATCCGTCCATTGATACGATATTGATTACCTGGACCGCCATGCGTAAACACATAAACATCATCGGCGATGTGGGCACGTTGTTGAGCATAAGCCGGTACAGCAAAACTCAGGCTTAAAATGACAGACAATAAAAACTGCTTTTTCATATAAAAACCAATTGACACAATTAAGAATCAAACTATTGTACGGATTAAGAGGTCTATGGCTACCCCGTAGAGGAAATTTCTCTTTAAAAGTTATACTATAACTCTTTATGTTGGGCTATTCGGGGCCATGTATGCAGGCAATCAAGAAAGTCTTATCTATGTTTTTGATAGGGCTTGTTAAGTTTTATCAGTATTTCATTAGCCCTTTGTTGCCGCCAAGCTGTCGCTATTATCCGACGTGCTCTGCTTACATGATTGAGGCTATAAAAATTCATGGGCCCTTAAAGGGCGGATGGTTGGGACTGAGGCGGCTTTTGCGTTGCCATCCTTTAAAACCGGGTGGGTATGACCCTGTACCACCTAGATCCTGTGCATGCCAAGAAGGCCAAGCAAAGGTGTCTGAAAAGGCTCAAGATCAAGAATCAAGTTAGGACAGCTTTGATTTTTACGTAAAAGCTTCCGATAATAGCTCAAGCCCTTTTATTGAATCAGGACAAACTGATGTTTTCTGCACACAGCGTTATTCTCGTTGTTCTTGTCTATATGGCGTTGCTGTTTGGCTTGGCTGTTTGGGTAGATCGCCGCACGCGTCATCGCAGTAACTCCGCGATGCCTGCTTGGGTATATGCCATGTCAATGGCGGTGTTTTTTACATCTTGGACGTTTTACGGCAGTGTTGGTTTTGCCGTGCAATCGGGTTTGTTGTTTTTTGCAATCTATATAGGCGCACTGCTGAGTGTTGTATTTTGGCCGATTACCCTAAAACGTATGGTGGCGGCAAAAGAGGTGTTCCGCATTACGAGTATTGCGGATTTTATATCGACCCGGTACCGCAGGTCGCAACGAATCGCAGGACTGGTTACCGTCATTGTCCTTACCAGTATTTCCCCCTACATTGCTTTGCAACTCACCGCCGTTGTTAATAGTTTTAATATGATTACAGGTGCGCCAGCGAACGCTAACTGGGATATGACGGGTCTGACGATTACGTTGGTAATGCTCGCATTTACCATCATTTTTGGTATTCGCCATCTTGACCCAACGGAGCGGCACAGTGGCATGATTGGCATGTTGGTTGCTGAGTGTGTGGTAAAGTTGATCAGCTTTTTGCTCGTAGGAGCGTTTATTCTGGTCTCCGTTTTTGGGGGCGTCAGTGGCTTTTTAGAGACGTTTGATAATCAAGATAAACGTTTGATTTTCAGTTTTCAACATCAAGATGCCCCCGGATTGACTTGGCTTACCTTAATAGTGCTTGGTTTTGCCGCGATTCAACTTTTGCCACGTCAATTTCATGTATCAGTGGTTGAAAGCAGTCATCAGTCGCATGTTAAAACGGCTATGTGGATGTTCCCAACCTACTTGATTCTCATTAATCTCTTTGTGGTTCCAATTGCGTTGGCTGGAACAGTGATGGGGTTACCTGCTGGCTCTGCTGATTTTTTTATGATTTTGATCCCTCAATTTTTAGGGAATGATCTAATGGCCCTTGTGGCTTTATGGGAGGCTTCGCAGCGGCAACCGGTATGATTATCATTAGTACCATGACGTTGGCCACCATGACCTCGAATCACTTGGTTCTACCCTTGTGTGAGAAAATTAAATGGTTGGAGCCTCTACAAGGCTATTTACTGCAAGTCCGTTGGTTTACAGCCGCGCTTGTTTTGCTATCCAGTTATACCTTGGCGATGGTGTTGAGTAATTCATACTTTTTAGCGGCCATGGGACTCATTTCGTTTGCCGGTATTCTGCAATTGTTGCCTGCCGTATTTTTGGGAATGTTTTGGCGCAAAGGCAATAGTGTTGGCGCCTTCTGCGGACTATTTGTCGGTTACATTCTATGGGGATGGACACTGATTATACCGTCAATGATTAATGAGGGCTGGTTACCGCTTAGCCTTCTAGAAGAAGGTCCCTTTGGAATTACTTGGTTGCGGCCCGAGGCTTTCTTGGGAGTTGATTTCCTTCCACCCCTCATTCACAGCGTTTTTTGGTCCATGTTCTTTAATATTCTTTGTTATATTGCTGGATCGTGGTTTTATCATCCACAAAAGCATGAGAGGTCACTGACACGTGAGTTTTTGGCCGCCATGCTATCAAAAGGTCAGCTTTCGGGTAAGGCAAGGCCTACGGGATTAGATGCGTACATAGCCTTGGAACCTAAATTGCTCGAAGCCTATGATTTACTTGTGCGCTATTTGAGCAAGGAAAAGGCTGATGAGGCTATTTCGCGGATTACTGAAGATTTACAAGTCGAAACGAAATCGCATATTACCATTATAGAGTTGATGGAATTTCACCGAATGCTGGAGCACATACTGGCTGGTTCAATTGGTGCCGCCAGTGCGCATACCGCAATTGAAGAACGCATTCAGTATAACGAGCGTGAAGCGGCTGACTTAAAAGCCTTGTATAGCCATATTGTGAGTGAGTTGCAGGGACAGTCACGAGTAGATGAAACCAAGAGTGATGGTGGCGGCTATTTGTTTTTGGACCAAATGCAGAGTCAGATCGATGATTTAGAGGCACAGGTCAGTCGTCAAAAAAAACAAATTGAAGCCTTGGAAGCAAAATTGGATCAACGCTATGAGGAAATCTTCAACTATCGTGTTGAAGTGCAAAAACTGAAGGTTGAAAGTGATACGCTCCGTAAACGATTGGCGGAAGACTCGACCAGCGAATGACGCAAGCGACTGCAGGTTGAACGTCAGTCAACCTGCAGTGAGAGTTGAGGGGTTATAGGTTCTCTTCAGCAAACTCGGCTAAGCGTGATCTGAAGACTCCTTGGAAGTGAACGCTAGCTGAGCCTTCAAAGTCTTTGAAGCGCTCGGCAATGTAGGTTAAACCTGAAGTCAAAGGGGTTAAGTAATTAGAGTCGATTTGTGCAAGGTTGCCCAAACAGACCATTTTGGTTCCTTTGCCGCAACGTGTGATGATAGTTTTCAGCTGTTGTGGGGTTAGGTTTTGCGACTCATCGATTAGAACCACTGCATTTTGTATGCTGCGGCCTCGAATAAAGTTGAGCGATTTAAATTGGATATTGGCCTTTTCAAGCGCGTATTTAACGCTACTTTGCGGACGTTCATCCTGTTCATGCATCGCCTCTAAATTGTCACTAATTGCGCTCATCCAAGGCGTCATTTTCTCTTCTTCCGTACCCGGTAGGAAGCCGATATCTTCGGCAACAGGGGGAGTTGATCGCGTCACAATGATTTTATTATAGCGTCCTTGCTCTATGACCATTTCGAGTGCACAGGCCAGTGCAATCAGCGTTTTACCCGAGCCTGCTGAGCCCAAAAAGATGGTAAAGTCTAAGTCAGGATCTAGCAGAGACTGCATGGCAAAGGCTTGTTGAATATTGATTGGATGAATGCCCCAAGCGCTTTGGTTCATCAAGTGCTGATACCCTAAGTCGAGTAGAGTGACGCTTTCTTGATCTATTGCGACAGTACGCGCCGCAAAATCTTGAGTTGAATCATAGATGTATTCATTTAAAAAGGTGTTGGGTAATAATGTGCGAGCAACTCGATGGTAGGCTTTGCCATCACGTTGATAGCTTTCAACCTTATCCACGCCCTCCCAAAAAGGCGTGTCTAGATAATGATGGCCTTCTGGCAAGAGTTCAACATCGGATACCAGTTGGTCTGTTCGATAGTCTTCAACCTTCTTGAGTCCAGCCCCCAGCGCTTTTAAGCGCATATTGATATCTTTGGTGACAAGCACGACTTGTCTGTGTGGAAAGGTGGATTGCAAATGCAGAGCGCAGTTGATGATCTTATTGTCTTTGTTATGCTCGATTGGAAGAAAGCCAGTACGAACTGTAAGTTCGTGGTCTGGAAAAATACTTAAGCATCCTAATTTTATATCGCGGTCCTTGCCCGGTAAGATGATTCTGACGCCTTTGGTGATTTGTTCGGAATTGGTGGCCTTACTTAAAATTGAGTCAATGCTGCGGATAGCATAGCGGGCTTCTTGGGCAACATTCTTTTTACGGTCTTTGATATCGTCGAGCTCTTCGAGCACGGTCATGGGAATCGTGACGTCTTGTTCTTTAAATTCGTAAAGACATTTTGGGTCGTGTAGTAACACGTTGGTGTCAAGGATATAGAGCTTGGAGGCTTTGGTTGCGCTCATGAGCAGGTGTCCTTATGTGGAGTGTTTGATTTCAACCTAATAGAAATATTTGAATTCTGCAAGCGCTTATTTCGTTTATTATTTTTCTTGGTTGTAGACGCTTTAATCAGCTGGAAAATGAGGTAAGATTGAATTTTTAGATGAACGGATTATCATGAAAAAACATAGTTTGGCCTTGGCCACCTTAGCCGTCACCGCTGTATTAGTAGGCTGTAAAGACAATCAGACGCCCACTGTTGTTGAAGTTCCTTCAGCAAATGAATCCTTACCCGCGCAGTCGGCAACCTTTCAAATAGGGGAGCGAGCGAGTGGTGAAATCACATCGCAAAGCCCTGTAAATCTTAAAGACGGTACACGTTATCAAGTATTTGAACTCAAGGTGTCTTCATCTGACTTGGAGGATGGTAACTTACTGGAAATTACCCAGCGTGGTGCATTAAATGGCACCTTGTCCTTGTTTTCAGGTAACAGTTTATTGGCCACTTCAAACGATGCTGAGCGCTTTTCTAAGCTGAGAAGCATTGTTCAGGGTGAATCCGTTCTGCAGGTCGTTGTGCACGGTCGTGATATCAATAGCTTTGGGCCTTTCACCCTATCTTCTGGCGTATTAAAGGTCGCCTTAACATTGGATACGAGTAAGCTGAATAGTCTTCCTTTAGCTGAAAATGGCTGGCTGGATCAAGAGCCTCAGCTTGTGCGTTTCCAAGTTGAAAAAGCAGGCTTGTATCGCCTCAACATGGCTTCTCAGGATTTTGACACCTTCATTAAACTCGAAGGAATGGGGATTACTCTAGAGAATGATGATGGCCCTGATGGAACGGACTCTCAATTAGTGACCTATCTTGAAGAGGGTGAATACACCTTAACGCTTCAAAGTTACGGTGAGGGAGCCGGGCTTTTTTCAGTCAGTGTATCAGAAGCGCCTTTACCTGAAGGGATAGAATTGCAAAACAGCGGTGAGTTGGTCATAGGAGAGGCAATACAAGGTATGCTGATGCGTGGTCAAAATGTATATGAACTAGACGTTCAGGAGTTTGGCCTTTACGAAGTCTCGCTGATGTCTGATGAGTTTGATGCGTATCTTGAGCTAGAAGGTGAAGGTTTCTTTGCGGAGGATGATGATGGCGGAGAAGGCACTAACGCTCATCTAGAACTAGAGCTGGCACCAGGGCGCTACAAAGTGGTTGCCAGAGGGTTGTCTGACCATGAGGTCGGTTTATATACCCTGCTTGCGAATCGTTTGGATTAATGTCCTAGCATTGCGCTTGCCCTGCCGTTATCAAGCAGGGCAAGCGAACAAATATGTGTGATATTTATTTATTCAAAACACGTAGCATCCACGCCGTTTTTTCATGAACCCGCATGCGATCTGAGGCTAAAGATGCAGTGGATTCATCATCTGCATCTTGCGCAAGTTTAAGAACCTCGCGACAGGTTCTGACCACTGTTTCATGTCCTTGTGTTAATAAGTCCACCATGTCTTTTGCTTCAGGAACACCGTCCACTTCTTTAATGTTGCTTAAGCGGACGAATTCCTTGTAGGTGCCGGGTGCGGCAACATCTAGGGTGCGAATTCTTTCGGCAATGTCATCGACAGCGAGTGCAAGTTCGTTATAGTGCTCTTCAAACATCAAATGAAGTTCGCGGAACTGAGGGCCTGTGACATTCCAGTGAAAATTATGCGTTTGCAAGTAAAGAGTGTAGGTATCCGCTAAGAGGTGCTTCAGCCCTTCAGCGATTTTCTCACGATCTGCTTTTTTAATACCTATGTCCATTTTTGACATGTGTAAGTCTCCATGAGTGAATTAGCTTTCATTGTAAACACAACCGTCTCGACATGAGAAGTCGATTGCCATCAAACTTCTTTATGATCAGAATAGAGTATAACGAATTGACATCGCCTGCTACCCAAAGCCTAGCCCCAGGAGAAAAAAATGGGTAAAGAAACCGAATTAAAACTAGAATTATCGCCTTTGCATATCAATGCCTTAATGACTCACCCTTTGGTCAGCTCGGCTCAATTGCTGAGTGAAAGTGTTACCTTAGAAAACACTTACTTTGATACCTCAGCCTTGGATTTACAACGTTTAAAAATGGCATTGAGAACGCGTCAACAAGGAAATGTTTGGCTTCAAACTGTGAAGTGCGCAGGCCAGTCGATAGCCGGTGTCAGCCAACGCCCCGAATGGGAGACTTTTTACAATGGTCACTTTGATTTTTCTGAAATTGAAATAGACTCCGTTCGTGAAACCTTAGATGCTGTAAAGGTTCGTTTACAGCCCGTCTTTAGTACGAACTTTGAACGTTCGACATACTGCTATAAATCCCCTACAGGGGCAGAAATTCTGCTGATGGTCGATCTTGGTAAGATCCAGGCGCAAGGACAGACGCTTCCAATTTGTGAGCTAGAGTTGGAGTTGGTAAAAGGAGATGTCTCGGACTTAGTGTCACTCGCCATTGATTTGGCAAACGATTTATCCTTGACGCCCAGTGATATTTCCAAAGCCGAGCGAGGTTATCGTCTCTTTAGTGGGGTGAAAGAGCAACCCGTTGGGTTTGTTGCTCCAAGACAAACGGATGAAATGACGTCGGAAGAGGTCTTCAGGTGTTATGTGTCTGCTTGTCTCGTTCAATGGCAAGGCAACTTATTTGGCATTACGGCACGAGAAGAGCCGGATTACTTATTGCAGTGGATTGAAAGTCAGGAGCGACTGCTTGCGGTCTTAAGAGTATTTAAACCTCTATTGAATCCACAATGGTTTAAACATTGGAAAGGAGTGCTAACTGAGAATCTACAGTCTTTTCGTGAGCAGGTTGAGCTGGACTATTTTGCGGATCAGCTTATCCCGGAATGGATAGACCTTGAAGAAACAGAAGCTTCGCTTAAGGATCTTAAAAGTTGGATTTTGGCTCATCGTGCCACTGCACGGCAAGAAATGATGCAAAGTCCTGTTTTACACCAGCAAGGTTGCCTAATCTTACGTTTATTGTTTGACGTGCGTTCGGATGACATTTTTGTCACAACAGATCAAGCCGACGCTACTTTTTTATTAAAACGCCTAAAAAAATTAAGGAAGCGAGCGCTAGATAAGAAGCTTCGCTTGAAAACCAAGTCCCCAGGAGTTTCGTTTCCAACCCTTCTAGCCTTAAAGGAGTATCGTTGGGCCGTTGATATGTTTGCTAATATAGCATTTGGTAAATCTTGGTTGCACAAAATGAATAAGGCATCTGCTCTTTTAGGGCATATCTCAGCTGAGTATTTATTAGGGCGTTGGCAGGCGTATTTGCAAGGCTTAGTCGCTACAGATGTATTTTTGGCCGACTCATTGCAGCGCACCATGTTGATTCAACAAAGAAAAATATTGAAAAAGCTCAGGCAGCAGTCTTTAAAAGGGTTGCGAGACTATTAAATGTAGGGAGAGAATGCATTGAAGAGAAGGGGTGATCAAAAGCACTCGTCAAGTTTACTGACAGTATTTCTGTTTGTAATACTTGGGTTGATCAGCTTTTCTCTATCAGCAAATACTTCAAATAGAGTCTCTGTCGGAGTCGTTGCTGATAATGAGCCTTACTCATGGATGAACGCATCACAACCGTCCGGTTTTTCAATTGATGTACTGGAGAAGGTGGCAAGTCTTACTGAGTTGACCTTTGAGTATCGTGTTGGCAGTTGGCCTGAAGTCTACTCGGCCTTTTTAAGAGGTGAAATCGATGTTATTGATGAGATCTCTTGGAGTGAGGAGCGAGCCAATAGCATGTTGTTCACGGAGCCTTACCATTACCGAAATACGGTTATCATGCAGGACTCAAATCGACGGCTTGACTCGGTTCAACGCATTGATGGCTTACGTCCCTATCGGATCGGCATTCTAAAAGACATTTATTACGCACCTCTTTTATACACGCAAAACCTAGAATTAGTTGAATATGATTTGCTACCCAATCTTGTAAGAGCCCTAGCATTTGGCTGGGTAGACGCCATCATTGGACCTGATGTGACGTTACAGTTTTTGGCACAACGAGCGGGATTTCGACACTTGGAGGTCGCTGGTGCATTGTCTCTAGACGGCGTGCAACAGGAGGACTTCAGGCTCGCGGTTTTAAAGGACAAGCCGGAACTGCATGCTAAGCTTGAAAGCGGCTTACAGAGTATTGAACCCGAATGGCTGGCCGATTTAACGGTTCGCTGGCAAGAGTATGGCGGCAAGCATTTACCTCTGCAGACATCCTTTCAATTGAGCCAACCTGAACAGGACTATATTCGTCAGCTTGGCCCGCTCAGAGTAGGTTTGATGCGTGATTATGCGCCTTTCAGCTTTCTCGATGGTGGAAGTGTTCAGGGTTTATCGGTTGATATCTTGAAACGGATTCAGGATTTAACGGGGTTGCAGGTTATCCCTGTTGTCGATCAATGGTCCAGTTTAATCATGTGGCTTGAAGCAGGGGAGTTGGATGTATTGGCTAATATGTCGTTTAGTGAAGAGCGACAAGCGATTGCTCGGTTCTCAGACGTTTATTACATTATTCCCAATGTATTCTTTTCCAAAGATTTAGACTGGCGCTATACCGATCCATCAGATTTAGAGGGACTTAGGGTTGCGATAGGATCTGGAATTTATTACGAGCAGGCGTTGCGAGACATTATTGGTGATTCTCTGTTTACCTATGTTGATCAAGCTTCTATGTTCAATGCCTTGGCAAACAATCATGTTGATGTAGTGATAGCAGCCTTACCAAACGGCAATCACTGGGTGAGTCAATTACGTCTGACGGGGGTCTATGTAGCGGGTGAGTTTATCTTAGAGGGTTTCACAGGGGAGGATTTGCGCTTTGGGGTTAAGCCCTCGCTTGCTCCTTTGGCCGATATTTTGAATAAAGCCCTCAATGCCATTACGCCTATTGAACAGAGTGTTATACAAAATCGTTGGCTAGGAAGTCAGTCAGGCATCAGCTACTCATCAAATCCGCCGCTTGAAAATTTGACGGATGAGGAGCTTGATTACTTATCTGCATTGGATAAAACCCTCCGTATCTGTGTGAATCAGAATCAAATGCCTTTGGAGGCTATTGATCAGCGGGGGCGCTTAACGGGCATATCCTCATCAATTGTAGAGTCACTATCAGAGCGTCTTAATTTACGTATGATGTTGTTTCCAACACAGAATCGATCTGAGTCCATGCAAGCCTTGTCTGAAGGACGTTGTGATGTTATCCCAATGATGTCTGAAACTGAGCACACTGAGAAGCTTGCGTTAACACGTTCGTATTACTCGCTACCCGCTGTTGTTTTAGGTCGAATAGAAGTCCCGTTTATTAACAGCTTAAATGAGCTTACCAATCAGAGGGTGGGTGTTTTAGAGGGCTTTGTTGCATTTGATCCCCTAGTGAGCCGTTATCCAACGATTACATTTGTCCCCATCGCGACCGAGACGGATGGGTTAAGGCAATTGCAGTCGGGAAATCTTAATGCCTTGATCAGTTCATTACCTACGGCAAGTCATAGCCTGCAAGAACTCGGTGTTGCCGATATCCGTGTCATTGGTCGAGTTCCCTTTGATTGGAACTTTACTATGGCTGTCCAAGTTGAAAATGATGTTTTATTAGGAATATTGCAGAAGTTTATTGACAGCTTAACTGACGAAGACCGCCGAGGCATTGAAAATGCGTGGCGTACTGTAAAGCTTGAAGAGTCGATGGATTGGTCTTGGGTATGGCGAATTGTGACGATAGCACTGCTTATCGTCCTGATGTTGGTGTACTGGAATCGACGTCTAGGTGCTTTAAATGCCAAGTTGGCACTGGCCAATGAAAAGCTTGCCTTTTTATCGGTGACGGATGAGCTAACAGGCTTGGGGAATCGAGCATTTTTTGATCGTGAGTATAATCGTTTGCATCAGCTCGCCGTTCGGCAACAACAAGGCATGATGGTGGCCATGCTCGATGTTGATCACTTTAAAAGAGTGAATGATACCTTTGGACATGTGGCTGGAGATCATTGTTTACAATTTCTGGCCACCTGCATTAAACAGGTATTTAAGCGTGATACAGATTACACCGCTCGTTACGGTGGAGAGGAGTTCGTGATTTTTACACTGATGGATGCCTCTCAAAACATCTATGAGCGTTGTGAAACACTTCGTCAACTTGTTGAAGAATCGCAGTGTGAGTTTGAGGGTCAAACAATTGTGCTGACGGTGAGCATCGGTGTGCATGGCTATTGCCCTAATCTGAGCTCTGATCCCGAGCACGCGATGCGATTGGCGGATGCCGCACTTTATAAAGCCAAATCAGAAGGGCGTAATCGGGTTGTGATGAGCGAGACGGAGCAGAAGGCGTTGTAACGTATTTCCTTCTGCTCTTTTGCATCTAAAACGGAATTAAGCCGGACGTTTGTCAACCATGAAGGTGGCTTCACCCGTTGCCACCAGTGTTTCACCCACGCTCACTTCGCAGTTCATTTTGACGCGTTTACGTCGTTCATCTATTTCCGTGATGGTCAGGGTTGCTTTGGCCGTATCGCCGATATAAACAGGTGCACGGAATTTGATCTGTTGATCAACGTAAATGGCGCCGGGCCCAGGAAGGCGAGTGCCCGCAACGGTCGATATTAAGGCTGCACTAAACATCCCGTGCACGATACGCTTTTTGAAAAAAGTCGTTTTTGCATATTCTTCGTTGATATGAACAGGGTTGTTGTCCCCAGAAATGCCTGCAAACAGGTATACATCAGACTCTGAAATCGTTTTGGCATAGGATGCACTCATACCCACTTCAAGATCTTCTAGATAATATCCGTGTAATTCTTCCATACTATTCTCCCATTCATGATGATATAAAAAGACATGCGTCGTAATCTTGAATGATCAATGTTAAAAAAGATCAAACTCAGATCAAGACTAACTGATTTTGTACTTATCAGATAGCGATTCCATGATAGAATAAGTAAAAACCCTAATGGTGTGAAGAGTGAAACTGAATTCTTTATACTTGATTGAATTTTGAACAACTTGAGGAAGGTTAATCATGGCTGACTATAATGCTCCCGTAAAAGATATGAAGCTTGCTCTCAACCATATTGCTCGTTTAACTGAGCTGTCTTCAATGCCAGTCTTTGAGGATGCCTCTGATGATATGGTCAGTGCAATTTTGGACGAAGCGGCCCGAGTCGCTCGTGATGTCGTTGGGCCCACCAATTGGGAAGGGGATCAAACGGGCCTCAAGCTTGATGAAAGCGGAGTCGTTTGTCCAGAGTGTTTCCATGATGCCTATAGTCAGTATGCTGAAGGGGGCTGGGGATCTCTTCAGTTTGACCCTGAGTTTGGCGGTCAAGGCATGCCGTACTTACTGTCAGTATCGGTTATGGAAATGTGGCAGTCAGCAAATATGGCGTGGGGTTTGTGCCCTCTGTTGTCGCAAGGCGCCGTTGAGTGCTTATCGATTAATGCCAGTGACGAGCTGAAAGGCATTTACTTACCTAAGCTTATTAGCGGTGAGTGGGCAGGTACCATGAACTTAACGGAAGGTGGAGCGGGTTCAGACCTGTCACAAGTTCGTTGTAAAGCGGAGCAGGACGGTGATCACTATCGCATTACGGGTGAAAAAATCTTCATCACTTGGGGCGACCACTCGTTAACTGAAAACATTGTCCATTTAGTTTTGGCACGTCTTCCTGATGCTCCTCCTGGCGTGCGCGGTATTTCGTTGTTTTTGGTTCCGAAATACCTTGTGAATGCAGATGGTAGCTTGGGTGAGTACAACAACACCAAACCCCTATCGATTGAACATAAATTGGGCATCCATGCGAGCCCTACTTGTGTGATGGGTTTTGAAAACTCAGTTGGCTATTTAGTCGGTGAGTTAAATCGTGGATTGGCCTGTATGTTCACTATGATGAACAATGCGCGTTTAGGGGTTGGTTTACAAGGCGTTGCGATTTCTGAGCGGGCGTATCAGCAGGCATTGAATTTTGCCAATGAGCGCATTCAAAGTCCTGCCGTAGGACACAAAGAGCCCGGTCCTATTATGAGACATGGCGATGTTCGTCGCATGTTGCTGACAATGAAGGCGTTGACGGAAGCGGGTCGTGCTCTGACCTATGATGCGTGTGGAAGCATTGATTTCTCACATCATGCTGAAGATCCAGAACGCCGTGAAAAAGAAAAAGCACGCGCGGCTTTATTAACCCCAGTTGTAAAGGGCTGGTGTACCGAGTTTGCTCAAGAAGTCACTTCCTTAGGTGTACAAATTCATGGTGGTATGGGCTATGTTGAAGAAACGGGTGCCGCTCAACATTTCCGTGATGCACGCATCCTGCCGATCTACGAAGCACGAATGGTATTCAAGCCTTGGATCTAGTTGGACGCAAAACCCTCATGGATAAAGGCGAAGCGTTGGCAAGCCTGCTTGAGGAAATGCGTGCGACGGTTGCGGCTGGTGGTGCGTTTTCTGCCCTTGCTGCACAGCTGGAAGCCGCGGTTGTCGCAGTTGAGCAAGCAAGGGATGTCTTGTTAAGCGGCAGTGCGGAAGATCCTCAGTTACCTGGCGCAATTGCGTATAACTTTATGATGTTGTTGGGAACGGTGGCAGGCGCATGGGAGTTGTTGCGTCAAGCTGAAAGTGCAGCTGAGCTGCAGTCTCAGGGAGAAGATGATCCATATCTGGCGGCTAAACAAGTGACCACGCGTTTCTATTTCGCCCAAATTTTGCCACGTTACATGGGCTATTTGGAAATGATCAAATCAGGAAGCGCTACGATCACTGAAATGAGCGATGCTCAATACGCGAGTGCTTGGCAGTAAGGTTGGTGTTCTGCTCAGAGGCGCTTTACTCAGTAAAGCGCCTCTGAGGTTGAATCATTTAACCTGTTTTACGTAAATGCATGACGATGAAAGAAGCGTTTAAGTTCGCTGTCAGTAGGGGTTACGCCCGTAAACACATGGGCGTAATCTGCTATGCGTGCCATGCGAACATCAATCGGCTCATTCGAGCGCATGCAGACATAGCCAATTTGGGTTAAGTAAAGGGTTCGAGCACGCACGTCGGCATCACTAGTGGGGTAACCGTGTGCTGTAAACATCTGTTGAATAGCTGAAATACGATCCTCATCCGCCTTTTTGACGGCGACATCCACTTCTTCAGACTGCAGCGCCCAGTTGCGCATCGCAAACTCAAAACCCGAGTCAAAAAGCGTTTGGTCGAGCCAGCAATCAAATAAATTTAATACCGCTTCTGTAATAGACTCAGAGTAGGCTTGAGTTTGTTGAATCAGATTGTGCGTGTTTTTCGCTTTCCAGCGACCTATTAAAGCATCCAGCAACGCCTCACGATCTTTGAAGTACCAGTAAAAACTGGTCCGAGATAAGTTCAACCGTTTGGCCAATGGCATAATTCGGACAGCATCAATCCCCTTAGAGATTAAGGTCTCATAGGCTAGGTCGAGCCACGTGTCGGGCGAACTGCGCCCGTTGCTTTCTAAAGAATTCATATGCTTAGTAAACGATAAGTGTAAGGGAATGGCAAGGTCTAAGTCGTTATTTGTAGGGTGGGGCCGTTAAAGGTATTGGTTCAGTATTACCCGTTTGATGATCATACTTGCTGTGTCAGTTGTTCCGGTTATAAGGCTTTAATGCTTCATAAAGCTATTCCACTCAATTAGTCAAGTTGTATGGTTTTGGTTTTTGAATGCATATCAAGGTTTATTAATGTGAATATTATTTTTCACGTTGGTACCTA
>NZ_AONB01000020.1:0-84579 GCF_000585235.1 Nitrincola nitratireducens
GAGGTCATTAGAGTATTGGAGGCGTTGTTAGTGTTTAAATACGATTACGTTTGTTGATTGCCTCACGAATTGGATCGATAAGTCTTTTAGACCCTTCAAGTGAGAGGTGGTCTTCATCAAAGTAAAAAGAAACTGACTCGTTTCCAACAGCACATTTACTCTCATCACAAAAATATTGATCAAGCTCAATCAGCGAGACACCTTTTTTTTCAAACAGCGTATTCACATAGCGTTGAAGTGATAAGTGTTCCTCTTTAGAAACAGAAAAATTGTTGACTTTATGCTCTTTAGAGCGACTAGCGAGTGAGTAGATTTGTACCGGAGATAGTATTTGTTGCGGGACTTGTGGCAGGAAAATAACGTTAACCCCAATGCTTCGATAAGCTGTGATTGTATTTTCTAGGCCAATTTCAAAAGCTCTCCGACTTTCATCAGGATTTGCTAGCCCATTTTCATCGGTGCTTATATATGAAAAATTGCTACCGTTATACCCACCATCAGTATAGTAAGACCATCTAGCGATAAAAAAAACAGTAGATATTTTTTGGTCTTGAACAAATTGATAAACTCTTTTATTTAGAGCATGGCAATTGTGAGATAATTGATCGTTCCGTAAAGCGTAAATACCGAGGAATGGAGTGCAGCCAGATGTTCCAGCAAAAATACCACTAATCCCCAGATCCGTAGCTGCTGAATCGAAAGCAGGTAAAGCACTCAATGCATGACTGTCACCAAAAACTACAAAATCTTTTGTAGCGCTATCTAATCCAAGCTCACAGAACCAATCTTCAATAACATGTATGCCTGCTTTACCAAAGCACTCAGCTTCACGAGGAGTACGCTGTATTGAATTATAAACAGATGCTGGAATTTCAAAACGCTCTTTAAAACCATCGCTAACGTGGCCAATTACACCTACAGAGATGAAAAACAACGTGCCTAATAAAGCACCGTAAAAAATCTTAGATCTTGAAACTAAATCTTTTTTTCTAAAAGGGGTCTCTACATAGCGCCAACTAAAGTAAGCAAGAACAAGCGAAAGAACTGACAAAGTGATAAAAGTGAGTTGGCTTGGTTCTACTAAGCTTCTTTGTTTGGCGAATGCGAACAATGGCTGATGCCACAAGTATGCGCTGTAGCTTATTAACCCCAGGCCAACAAAACCTTTGTTTCCAACAAACTTACCTACAGTCGTTTGTTGAGTCGCAAACAAAATAACTAGAACCGTGCCAATTGTAGGTACAAGAGCGTAAAATCCAGGAAAAGGAGTTGCGTGGCTATAAAAAAATACTGCAAAGAGGATTAACGCAATTCCTAACCATCCGCCTACCTCACTTACGCTCCTAGCCAAATTAGTACGGCCATTGGTTTTAGATAAGTAAAAAGCTGCGAATGCACCGATCAGCAACTCCCAAGTGCGTGTTGGCAGAAGATAGAAAGCTGCGGCTGGTTGAGCATATGCTGCCCACTGTGCAGTAGCAATGCTTGTAATAAAAACCACACTAAGCAACATTAGTATCCAACGCATGCCTAGTCGCCAAAACAGCATAAGGAAGATGGGGAACAGAACATAGTACTGCTCCTCTACTGCTAGGCTCCACGTATGTAATAGAGGTTTGAGCTCGGCCGCAGTATCGAAATACCCGCTCTCACGCCAAAACAAGATATTGGATGAAAATGTTGATACAGCGACTAGGCTTTGTGCAAAGTCTTTCATATCGCTCGGATATAGCCAGAGCCAGGCGAATGGAATACATACTAGCATTACGAGGAATAATGCTGGCAAGATGCGTCTTGCACGACGCTCATAGAAGTTTAAAATGGAAAACTTATCTTGCTCAAGTTCTGATAAAATGATTTTAGTGATCAAATAGCCGCTGATTACAAAGAAGACATCTACGCCTACAAAGCCACCACTAAACAGATCAAAGCCCGCATGGAACAATATGACTGGCAGTACAGCAAGTGCTCTAAGTCCGTCTATCTCTCGTCTGTAATCCATATTCTCGTCTATTAAATTCGATTGAAATTTCCACTTCCCTAGGCCTAAGCTGAGTAGAATGAGGGCTTCGTTTTTGATTATATCTTTTTCCCAACGTTATCAGCAATCTAAGGACTAGATCAGGCTAGGTATTCGGAGGCGTACGTCTGATTGGAAAACAATATCTTAGTCTTTCAGAATGGCATTACACTAAATAAAGTTTGTTGGTGTCTTCATTAGTCGATATTATTGCAGGCGAAAAACAAACAGATTTACATTTCTTTCTGTGTTGATAAGTGTGTAACCTATTGTTTTATAAATCATGCGAGGTGAAAAGGAATAAACATGATTCGCAGTTTGGATGTGTTATTTTCGGTGCTTGGATTACTGTTCGGGGCCCGATTTTTCTAGTGTTAACGATTATCGGCTTTTTTGATACTGGCTCCCCCATCTTCCGGCAGACACGAGTTGGGCGCAATTTACAGCCCTTCACTCTGGTTAAATTCAGAACAATGAAACCGGAAACCGCCTCGGTGGCGACCCATCTCGCCAATAGTAGCGACATTACCCCCTTTGGTCATTTCTTGCGTCGAACAAAACTCGATGAGCTACCCCAGTTATGGAATGTGCTAAAAGGGGAAATGAGTTTAGTTGGGCCGCGTCCTTGCTTGTTTAACCAGCAGGAACTTATTCAGGAAAGGGAAGCGTTGGGTGTGTTTAACGTGCCACCAGGGATTACAGGGCTGGCACAAGTGAATAATGTCGATATGTCGACACCTGCCAAGCTTGCCGCGATGGATCAGCAAATGATCCAGAACCTTAATCTACGGCAGTATTTTCGCTATATCTTTCTAACGGTGTTGGGTAAAGGGCAAGGTGACAGGACTGTCTCATGAGTAATTTTAAGAAAACGGATTTTTTTCATTCAAAGCTAATGCAGTTAAGTCGTTATCAAAAACGTCTACTCATGGTGATGGCCGATGCGGTTGCCTTGCCTCTCGCCCTGTGGTCCGCGTTTGCGTTGCGCTTTTCGGAACTCTGGCCCGAAGCCTATCTTTACCCAGCCGCAATTTTATTTATTTTGTTACCCGTCATGGGCATTCTGATTTTTATTCGGATTGGGCTTTATCGAGCCGTCATTCGCTACATCGGTAGCCAGATGATATGGACGGTCGTCTCGGGCGTGTTAATCCTATCCATGATGCTTTGGGCGGCCGCATTTGTCATTAAAATAGAGCCCTTCCCCAGAACGGTTCCGGTTAATTTTGCTATCATTGCGTTGATTTATGTGGGTGGAACCCGCTTTTTAATGCGCAGTTACTATCAGTGGAGCTTAGGCTTGTTCATTGATAAAAGCCCAGTACTCATATATGGCGCAGGCGAAAGCGGTGTTCAGCTGTGCCGGAGTTTAGAAAGCCATCACGAATACAAATGTGTCGGCTTTTTAGATGACGATCCATTGCTGATCGGGAGTAATGTAACAGGATGCAAGGTCTTTGATCCAAAGCACCTTTCCACATTAATTGAGGCACGTAACGTGAGTGCCGTGTTTCTTGCCATGCCCTCAATTAGTGCGAAAGCGCGCCGCGATATACTGCAACGACTGGAGGAGTTTCCTGTTCATGTCAAAACCCTGCCGTCCATGCACGAAATTTTAGCGGGCGAATCCATCACCAGTTTGCGTGAAGTGCAGATAGAAGATCTGTTAGGTCGAGACCCCGTCCCCCCCATTCGAGAACTGATTGACGACAGTATCGATAACAAAGTTGTGATGGTGACCGGGGCTGGAGGTTCTATAGGCTCAGAAATATGCCGGCAAGTGTTAAAGAATACGCCACGTTGCTTAGTGTTGTATGAGCGAAGTGAGTACGCACTCTATGCGATTGAACAAGAGCTGACGCTGTTATCCAAGACACTGGGCATCAATGTTCCACGGATTTCACTGCTAGGGTCGGTGACAAATAAACAGCGTATTGACGATGTGCTCAGTCGGTTTCAGGTACAAACGCTCTACCACGCCGCTGCCTATAAGCACGTCCCCTTGGTTGAGCATAATATCCTTGAAGGCATCGAAAATAATGTACTGGGAACCAAAATACTCGCCGAGGCTGCATTACGGGCAAAGGTTGAGCGCTTTGTATTAATTTCTACAGATAAAGCCGTTAGACCCACCAACGTGATGGGCGCGACGAAACGACTTGCTGAACTGATATTACAAGACTTGGCGCAGCAATCCTCTCAATCTACATCCGAGACCATCTATTCCATGGTGCGTTTTGGTAATGTACTGGGGTCGTCTGGATCGGTGGTTCCTTTATTTCGAAAGCAAATTGAAGAAGGAGGGCCTGTCACCGTCACCCATCCTGAAATCACCCGCTATTTTATGACGATTCCAGAAGCCGCAAACTTAGTGATTCAAGCGGGTTCTATGGCTAAAGGTGGGGATGTATTTGTTCTTGATATGGGTGAACCTGTCACCATTACGGATTTAGCTAAGCGTATGATTCGACTAATGGGCTTTTCCGTTAAGGATGAACACAACACCCGTGGGGATATCGCGATTGAATACACAGGGCTTCGACCGGGTGAAAAATTGTATGAAGAGTTATTAATTGGCGATAACGTAACTCGTACACAGCACCCGAAGATTATGAGAGCAAATGAAGAAATGCTGTCCCCCGATGTTTTGCAGCAAACATTGGTTGAGCTAGAAACAGCGGTCCACCAGAATCAAGTCGACGTTGCACGTGAATGTTTAACACGAAGTGTGTCTGGTTTTACACCATCCGATGCATGTGTTGACTGGATGACAACGAGTTTGCCGCCAATGCACTATGCCTAGACAGGTATTGCACTGAGTGGTATAGTTTTTCAATGAGACGAGTCTTTAAAACACGCACCTTCACCCGCTCGATGAAAAAGGCCGGACTAACCGACGCAGCTTTATGTGCCGCAGTCGAAGAAATGAGCCAAGGGCTCGTGGATGCCGATTTGGGTGGCGATGTTGTCAAGAAGCGCGTCGCGCTGCCTGGCCAGGGCAAGCGTGGCGGGGCCAGAACCATCATCGCTACGAAAATGGCAGGGCGCTGGTTCTTCCTTTATGGCTTCAGCAAGAACGAACGATCCAACATCGACAAGGACGAGCTGAGGGTGCTCCAAGAGGTGGCAAGGGAGTTGCTTGGCTTTGATGATCGGCAACTGACCATTGCGCTGGCTGCCGGTGAAATTGTGGAGATATGTGATGGCGACGACAAAGCGTAACAGCCGAATTCTGGACGAGATGCACGAGACAGCACGTGGGCTTCATGGCGCGGGACTGATCAGCAAGCGTCGCATGGGCGAGTTCGAGGCGCTGTGCAATCTCGATGTGCACGAAATACCGCCGCAGCAGATCAAGGCGCTGCGTGAAAAGGCGCACGTAAGCCAAGCTGTTTTTGCCGCCGTGCTTAACACTAGCCTGTCGACGGTTCAAAAGTGGGAAATCGGCGACAAGAAGCCGAGCGGGCCGTCGCTCAAACTGTTGAACCTGATCGAGCGAAAGGGGCTAGAGGCGGTTATTTAGGCAGTAAAGTGCATTAGCTCAGACTTGAATGTACATATTCGTTAAAACTGGCAAAGCCTGCAGATTGAAGAGCCTTAGACACTTTGCACGCCTTCTCATCCGCGCAGCTCAGGAATACAACCCTAATGCTGCTCGATCTGTTAGACCTTTCATGGGCACTAGTTTAATAAGTAAACTAAAGGGACGAAGGACGATGAACGATGAACAATACGCTTCCATTGAGAGGTCAGTTAACGTTTTTGTATTTGAACAGTTTTCTGGTTTTTTTACTGCTCGTTAATTTGATCGTGGGGGATGTGCATTTAGTCCGAAACCTATTCGCTCTTTTGGCCTTGCTAGCGGTGCCCTTTGTGATACGCAACGCGAAGATTGAGGCATCGGATGGATTTTGGCTTGTCTCCTTGCTGGTCTTTGGCGTCTATCACCTTTTACACATCCTGCTGCTTGGCGACGGGTCTGAACATGGATCAGGCTATATTAAGTTTGTGTTGTTTGCTGTTTTTTATGTGTATTTACAGCAGACAGGCTATATCCGTGAGTCCATCTACCTTGGAGTCGTGTGCGGCAGCTTACTGACGCTGTTGAGCGGTGCGTTGGAAGTATGGCACAGCCGTGGCGATGAGCGTATTGGTGTTGGTCACAACCCTATTGTGTTTTCTAACCTATTGCTGATTTACGGTCTTGTTCTGGTTGATTTTCTGTTTCGTTCATATGCGCGGCCTTACAAGCTAGGCGTTGGTCTTATCCTGCTGGGTTTGCTGATTCTCCTTTCGTTCACGGGCACGCGCGGTGCTTATGTGACCTTGATTGCCTTGGCTGTGTTTTTTGCCAGCATGAAACTGCGAACGCCTGCTAGCAAGCGAAGCCTAGTCATTGCCTTGGCCTTGGTGCCCATTGTGTTGGTAGGCTCCTATATCACCCATGATGGCTTAAAAGACAGAGTGCAGGATACAAGAAGCGAAATTGCAACCCTCATGGAGGGAGACTTTGATACATCTCTTGGGCTGCGACTCAATGCGTGGTGGATTTCGGCTGGATTGATAAAAGAGCAGCCTTTATTTGGCATTGGAGAGAGCCTTGATAGGCTGAATGCAGAGTCTGAACGATGGGTTGCCGAGCACCAGCTCTCCTTCAATGCAATAACCGAGCTATCACACGTACACAACCAGTATTTGCAGGAAACGCTCGAATATGGCGTGCTTGGGTTGCTGTGCTTGATACTGCTCGGCATTGCATTTACCTTCCGAGTACCCGAGAGCACTAGGGTGCTGGTGTATGGCCTGTTGATTATTTTTCTGGTGTTGTCCTTAACCGATACGGTATTCAAAACGAATGTGTGGGTGACGGCCTTTTTTGTGGTGGGGTCCATCCTGCGCCTAGAGTCAAAAGCGGTTTCCATGCGGGATGTTCTGCGTTAACACATTGGCGTAAATCTGTCAGAAAGTGACAATATTTGTCACGTTAGGTGCCCTAAACTGTCACTTTGGTTGGATTGTAAAATACTGAGAGTGTGAATGCGGAAAACAAGGTCACCATAACTTGTTGAATTATAAAGATAATAAAAAATGATTTTTGAATTTTCCGATTTTGGCACGATACCTGCTCTATAGTTAATAAGCTTCATGCAATCCTCAAGGATCAGAGGCTTGAATCCTAAACTTACTTTTTCGTTGGAGAAACAAATGAAAAGACAACAAGGTTTTACATTGATCGAGCTGATGATCGTTGTGGCTATCATTGGTATTTTGGCTGCTATCGCGTTGCCTGCTTATCAGGATTACACCAAGCGTGCACATGTTTCTGAAGGTTTGTCTTTAGCGGGTGCAGCGCGTACGGCTGTAACTGAGTTTTATTCATCCCGTGCTGCTTGGCCTGCTGATAATACTGCTGCAGGTTTATCTGCTGCTAATACTATCACAGGTACAGCTGTTAAGAGTGTAAGAATAAGTGTAGGTGCCTCTGGTGGTGCTTCAACTGGTATTGTAACAATTACCTTTAATGAACGTGTACAAGATGACACAACTTTGACCTTGACTGCATTGGCATCTGGCGGAAGTGTTACTTGGGTTTGCAGACCAGGTGCACCAGCAGTTGATGCTAAGTTTGTACCAGCTAACTGCCGTCCATAGAAATAGAATGAGTTTCTAGTAAGCGTGCCTTTGTGGCGCGCTTACTGTTTGTTTAGTAAAAGGAATTATATGTGGTTTCTTCTGCTCTTTGTTTTTATTTCTCCGTTATATATTCATTCAAATCTTGGTAGAGAGTCTCTATTTTATCCCTTCAATTCACTTGTCTGGATTTTAGTTTCATTATGTGTACTTGTCTTTGCTGGGCATCAGCTAAATAGAAAAAGCTTTTATATCGTGAAAGATTATTTTGTTTCTATTGCTTTCACACTTGTAATGCTTCTATTGGGTGGGATGTTGTCGGGTATGCTTAACCATTATGAATGGTTTGTAAGAATTATAGCAATTCTTATAGGTTTTTTGTTTTTTACATCTCTTTATCAATTACAACTCAATAAAAGAACAGTAGAAAATTGCTTATTTTTGTTAGTTTTCGCAATTTTTATGCAAGCAGTTATAGGTTATGTGCAAATTTTCGATCATAATAACTTTATCTTTTGGATTGTAAAATATAGCGACCCTATTCCTTTAGGACATTTTCAACAGCCAAACTTGTTTGCTAGTATGATGGCGACTCTTCTAGTTGTATCAATTTACTTAGTTAGTCAGCCCTCTTTTAAAAACAGATCTATTCTGCTTAAGCTGGTTTTGATGGCATCAATTTTCAGCTCTACATTTATGGTGGTAAGCTCAGGATCTAGAATTGGGTTTTTCTCACTTATAATTGTTTTGCCCTTGATCTTGTTGACAAGATTTTTTTTGTTGAAAAGACATATGTTTATATTTTCAAGCGTTTTATTGCTTGTAGTTCTTGGCGCTACGACTGGTTCACTCTCAAATGAAGGTTTTAGTAATACGGTTACTAAAATAGAGAGCTTTTCATCAGATGACACACAGGATATTCGAATTCACCTTTATACAATAGGTGTCAACGTCTTCTTAGATAGCCCATTAACCGGACATGGTATTGGTAGTTTTCAAAGTGTATTTCATGAATATGCGGCAGAGTACCAAGCAAAGAAAGGTGGAGAAAGTTTAATTGGCCAAACTGCTTTTTCTCACCCTCATAACGAATTTCTTTACTGGGCAATAGAAATTGGTGTCTTAGGTGTTATAGCGCTCCTTATGCTAGTTTTTATGATTTTTAGAGCGGCTTATCGGCAAGGGTGGCAATCGGGTGGAGCTAAGCTTGCGATGCTTTTGCCGATTGCGTTGCATACTCAAGTAGAGCATCCTTTTTATTTGTCTGCTTATCATTATGTCGTTTTTATCTTTTTGGTTTTTGTGTTGTTATATCAAAAACGACGTTGCGAACTTATTAGCTTTACGCGATCCGCCTCAGTGACGGCACAGTTGTTTTTAGCTATACTATTTTGTATGGTTTTTTATTACTGTGCATTAGCATTTAATTACTCTAAGAGAATTACGTTAGCGATTATTCAAACAGGTCAGTTAACTGAGCTTTATCAAATTTCCAAACATCCATTTTTTAATGATTTAGCAACAAATCTCATATTAGCTTCAGAGTTTGAGCACGAGCGTGGTTCAGAAAGCACGCTAATGTCAGCTTTTTTTGCAGACTGGCTTGATGATAGAGTGGTGAGCGAGCCAAACCCAAGTTATTATCTTCAAATGATGGATGTTCATATTTATCTTGGTAATGAGGAGAAGCTCAAAGAAACCGCTATGAGAGCCTTATACTTGTTTCCAAATCATCCAATTATCATGAATTTTATTATAGAAAATGAAATTGATTTGTGAATTAGAATAATAGTGAGAATGCGTACGAACTAACAGAGGGTGATCTATTCTGGCTTTGTCGTTTAAAGTAATAACCAGACTCCGTCAGATTTTAGTGACAACTATCCTAGTATAGGGGATGATTGATCGTATATAAAGTATCTATGACATCAGTCTGCTCTTCATGTCGGTGGCCTACTATCTTGAAATGGATTAAGATAAGACTACAGCCAAAAAATCGGTGGCCACTAAGTGACAATCCATAAACTAACCAATAATGAATACATAGTACGCCTACTCAATGTTGGTTTGCGAGGCGTTACGTTACTATGTAAGTTCTCTTTATTTTTTGTATTAGCTTTCTATCTCGCCCCAGAAGAAGTTGGTTTGTATGGTTTGATTGTGGCTTCGATTGCATATGGTATTTACCCTTTAGGTTTAGAGTTTTATACCTACAGCACAAGAGAGCTAATAAAATCAGATAAGAGCACATGTGGACGTTATTTAGCGAGTCAAATTGGGCTATATGTTGTTCTTTATTTGATTTTTTTACCAATTTTTTTATTCTTATTTTATTTTAATTTTTTGCCATGGTATGTAGCCGTATACTTTTATGTTTTGCTTATTCTTGAGCATGCTAATCAAGAAATGATGCGATTGTTGATTGCATTGTCACATCAGATAGCAGCAAGTGTTGCTCTTTTTCTAAGGCAAGGGTTGTGGGTGTTAATAGTTATACCTGTAATGTATTTGTACCCTGACTACAGAAGTATAGATTTTATATTGTCACTATGGGTTTTGGGATCTATTGGTGCTGCAGCTGTTTCCTTTGTCACCTTCTATAATTTGGGTTTTAAAGGTTGGTTGTCTGGTTTTGATTGGTTGTGGATAAAAAAAGGAGTTTTGGTATCATTACCTTTTTTCATATCAACCTTGTCGCTGAGTGCTATTGCAACATTTGATAGGTACCTATTTGATTTCTTTGTGGGTAGAGATGTATTGGGGGCCTATGTTTTTTATATAGGATTAGCTGCTTCTTTGATTTCGTTTTTGGATGCGGCCGTTTTTTCATTTATCTACCCAAAAATGATAGCGGCATATGCGAAAGAAGATCTTATAAGTTTTAACTCTCAAGTTAAGAAAATGTTTTATCAAATACTAACTCTATCATTTATCTTTTTTGCAGCTTCCTTTTTGTTAATTGATTTGATCGTAGGTTGGATAGATAAACCTATTTATAGCGAGCATATTTTCATATTCTATATTGTTGTCATCGCTATGTTCCTCCAAGCGCTAAGTTATATTCCCCATTATGCCTTGTATGCTCAAGGTTGCGACAATACAATTGTTATGAGTCATGGGCTTAGTGTCGTTATATTTATGGTCAGCGCTTTCTCTTTAAGCTATATCTCTGAGCTGTATGCAGTTCCTGTTGCTCTTTGCATCACTTACTTCCTAGTGTTAGTGTGGAAAACGTCTGCATACTATAAAAGAAGATTATTTCTCGCTTCATAGTTTTATATAAAATATAGGTGAATGGTTTATGGATATTTTGGGTTTGATAGGGCGTGATAAGTATTTGTTTACTAATGATATCTTAGACCATGCATCTGAGCTTACCAAAGAGGTTTCAAACTCTAGATTTTTAGTACTAGGTGGTGCTGGATCAATAGGGCAAGCAGTCACTAAAGAAATCTTCAAGAGAAATCCAAAAAAATTACATGTAGTTGATATCAGTGAAAATAATATGGTTGAGTTGGTTCGTGATATCCGAAGCTCATTTGGATATATAGATGGTGACTTTCAAACATTTGCACTTGATATAGGGTCGTTAGAGTATGACGCTTTTATAAAGGCCGATGGTTTGTATGATTATGTGCTTAATCTTTCAGCTTTAAAGCATGTGCGAAGTGAAAAAGATGCATTTACTTTGATGAGAATGGTCGATGTCAATATCTTCAATACGGATAAAACTATCCAACAGTCAATAAAATCAGGTGTGAAAAAGTATTTTTGTGTTTCTACAGATAAGGCCGCAAACCCAGTTAATATGATGGGTGCATCAAAGCGAATTATGGAAATGTTTTTGATGCGAAACAGTGAAAAAATCTCGATATCAACAGCTAGATTTGCAAATGTTGCTTTTTCTGATGGATCTCTACTTCATGGATTCAACCAACGTATTCAAAAGCGTCAACCTATAGTCGCTCCAAATGATATTAAACGCTATTTCGTAACGCCACAGGAGTCAGGAGAGTTATGTTTGATGTCTTGTATTTTTGGAGAGAACCGCGATATATTTTTTCCAAAACTAAGTGAGTCTTTACACTTAATCACCTTTGCCGAAATTGCTGTTCGCTATCTCAAGCAACAGGGGTATAAGCCTTATTTATGTACTAGTGAGGATGAAGCGAGGGATTTAGCTAAATCCTTACCTGAGACGGGATACTGGCCTTGCTTGTTTACTGAAAGTGACACTACAGGTGAAAAAGATTTTGAAGAGTTTTTTACGGAAGCTGAAATTCTCGACATGGAGCGCTATGAAAACTTAGGGGTGATTAAAAACGTTCTTTCTTATGATGCTGAGCTATTAGCATTTTTTGAAAAGAGTATTAGGGAAATGAAACAGCAACTGGCTTGGAGTAAAGAGGATATACTTCAACTATTTGTTAAAATCCTTCCCGCATTTTCTCACAAAGAAATGGGTAAATACCTAGACAGCAAAATGTGACTGGAGTGAGTGTGATGCAGGCTTCATCCATCGTAGAGTTTGTACGTGATATTTATCGGAGTAATGACTTCATACCACTACATGTGCCAACTTTCAGTGGAAATGAAAAAAAGTACGTACTAGAAACAATAGATAGCACGTTTGTCTCTAGTGTTGGACGCTATGTTGATGAGTTTGAAAAAACTGTTGAAGGCTACACAGGTAGTGCTAAAGCGGTTGCGACTGTTAATGGTACAGCGGCATTGCATACGGCGCTGCACATGGCAGGTATCGTACGTGGTGATCTAGTGATTACCCAGGCATTAACATTTGTTGCGACCTGTAATGCGCTTCACCATATGGGAGCTGAACCTGTTTTTTGCGATGTTTCTCCTGTTAGCCTAGGTTTATGTCCTAAATCTGTTGAGAATTTTCTGCTTGAGCATGCTGAGATTAATGACAAAGGCTGTTTTCATAAAAAATCTCGTCAACGAATAAAAGCAGTTGTGCCAATGCACACGTTTGGTCATCCTGTTGAGCTTAATGAATTAATATCAGTTTGTAAGAAGTGGCATCTTATTCTAGTAGAAGATGCAGCAGAGAGCTTAGGGTCTTTCTATAAAGGCCAACATACGGGTACATTTGGTCAGTTCGGGGTGCTTAGCTTTAATGGCAACAAAGTTATTACAACAGGTGGTGGCGGAATGGTATTGTGCCAATCTATTGAAGAAGGGTTACATACAAAGCATGTTACGACAACAGCTAAGGTTCCCCACGCTTACGAGTTCTACCATGATGAGCCGGGTTTTAACTATCGGATGCCGAATCTTAATGCTGCGTTAGGTTGTGCCCAGATGGAGTCCTTGCCGGATTATTTAAGTCATAAAAGAGCACTTGCCAAGCACTACCAAGCTTTCTTCGAAGAGAGCGATTTTAAGTTTGTCAGAGAGCCGGATTATGCTCAATCAAATTATTGGCTGAATGCCGTTATGTGTCCTGATGTTGAATCACGCAATTGTTTATTGAAAGAAACGAATGATGCTGGTGTGATGACACGCCCAATTTGGCAGTTAATGCATCGGTTACCGATGTTTAAAAATGCTTTGCGCAATGATTTATCGCAGTCAGAGAAGATAGAGGCACGTCTTGTCAACTTACCCAGTACACCCGTCGTGGTGGCAGAGTTGAGGCACAAATGAAAATAAGGAAAGTTGCCGTTTTTACAGGAACAAGAGCAGAATATGGGTTACTGTATTGGTTGTTGAAAGATATTCAAGCGGACCCTGAGCTAGCCTTGCAACTGTTGGTAACAGGAATGCATTTATCGCCGGAGTTTGGACAAACTTATCATCAAATTGAGGCAGATGGCTTCACTATTGATGAAAAAGTTGAAATTTTATTGTCTTCAGATTCTGCAGTTGGAACGGCTAAGAGCATGGGGTTAGGCGTGTTGGGCTTTGCTGATGCATTAGATCGTTTGAAGCCCGATATGTTGGTGATACTAGGCGATCGCTTTGAAGCATTAGCTGTGGCTCAGACAGCAATGATATTGCGTATCCCAATTTTACATCTACATGGTGGTGAAATTACAGAAGGTGCTTATGATGATGCCATACGTCATGCAATTACCAAGCTCAGTTATCTTCATGCGACTTCAACAGAAGAGCATCGGCAGCGTGTTATACAATTAGGAGAGACCCCGTCAAGAGTATTTAATGTTGGTGCTATAGGGTTAGATCATCTCAAAAGAAGTTCCTTTATGTCCAAAGATGCACTTAGCCAGTCGCTAGGTCTTTCTTTAAAGAAACCATACTTTCTTGTTACGTATCATCCAGTTACTTTAGGGAGTGAAGACCCGATACTGAGCTTCCAAGTATTATTAGATGCTCTTAATCGCTTCCCTGACCATCAAATTATTATGACCTACCCAAACGCAGATGAGGGTGGCCGAAAAATCATTCCTATGATTGAAAATTTTGCTGCTTCACAATCAGAACGCGTTATTGCTATCCCGTCTCTCGGACAGATACGTTACTTAAGTGGAGTGAAATATGCGGCAGTTGTAATCGGTAACTCTTCTAGTGGCATTATAGAGGTACCTTCATTTGATGTTCCTACCGTGAATATTGGGGTACGACAAAAAGGGCGTTTAGCTGCAAAGAGTGTATTACAGGCTGAAGTAAATCAAGATTCTATTGTTAAAGTAATACAGCTTGCTATCACTCGGGGTTATAAGCTTCCAAATGAGAAAATTTTCAATCCCTATGGTCAGGGTGATAGCAGTCAACGCATAATTAAGTTGATTAAAAGCTTTAATTTTGATCCTTGTAAATCATTTTACGATATAAAAATGAAAAGTTGAGAAATGTTTGATGACACTCATTATTGCTGAAGCAGGCGTTAATCATAATGGAAACCGAGATCTTGCCTTCAAACTAGTTGATGCTGCACACCATGCTGGTGCCGACATTGTTAAGTTTCAGACCTTCAAAGCAAAAAACCTAGTGACACAGTCGGCTCGTCAAGCTGAATATCAAGTTAGAAATACTGGGGTCAATGAATCACAGTTTGAGATGCTAACTCGACTTGAATTAGATTACGAAACTCATAAAGCTCTGGTGAGTTATTGTCATGATTTAGGCATTGAATTTTTATCGACAGCCTTCGATTCAGAGAGTTTGAGCTTTCTTGTGAATGATTTAGGCTTGAGTCGACTCAAAATACCATCAGGAGAACTTACAAATGCTCCCTTTGTTTTTGAGCACGCGCGAACTGGCTGTGATTTAATTATCTCAACGGGCATGGCAACATTAGCAGAGGTTGAAGCGGCACTTGGTGTGATCGCGTTTGGCTTGATCGCGCCACTTGATGCTCAGCCAAGCGCAGATAACTTTGTGCAGGCGTATGCTAGTAATGAAGGGCAGCGTGCCTTAAAACAAAAAGTCACCTTGTTGCATTGTACGACGGAATATCCCGCACCGGTCAATGAAATTAATCTTCGTGCTATGCATACTATGCAAAGCGCATTTGGATTAAATATTGGATATTCGGATCACAGTGCTGGAATTACTCTTTCTATTGCGGCCGTTGCAATGGGAGCACAGGTTATCGAAAAGCATTTTACGTTGGATAAAACGATGGAAGGCCCTGACCATAAAGCCTCGCTTGAGCCTGCTGAGTTGCAATCAATGGTAAAGGCTATCCGTGAAGTTGAGCAGGCTTTGGGAAGTGGTATAAAAGCACCACAACCCTCAGAAATCAAAAATAAACAGGTTGCTAGGAAAAGCTTAGTTGCTGCAACCGCTATTCGTCGGGGTGAGATTTTTAGCGCATGTAATCTGAGTATTAAGCGACCGGGTAATGGAGTGTCACCTTGCCAGTATTGGACGCTTCTAGGTACACAAGCAAAGCAAGATTATGAAGAAGGTGATTTGATTCATGGCTAAACTCTTGATCATGTTAGGGGCTGGCGGGCACGCATCTGTTTTGATGGATATGCTCAAGCGACTAGGTCTAGAGTTACATGCAGTGGTATCTCCTGATAGGATACCGTCTACTAGCCTCTTGTCTGGTATTACGAGGATCGAAACTGACGAACTATTGGTTAATCATTACTCACCAGATCAAGTGGTTTTAGTCAATGGTGTTGGTTCTATGCCTGGTCATGATGTACAGAAAAAGCTGTTTTTGAGCTATTCAGAACTGGGGTACTGTTTCCTAAATGTAGTATCACCACAGGCATTGGTCTCTGAGCATGTGAAACTAGGGATGGGAGTGCAAATTATGGCGGGTGCTATTGTGCAAACTGGTGCGAAAATAGGAAATAACTCCATAATAAACTCGGGTGCAATTGTAGAGCATGACTGCATTATTGGTTCACATAACCACGTAGCACCAGGAGCTACCCTTAGTGGTGGAGTCGTAACCGGAAGTAGTGTACACATTGGTACTGGTGCTAATGTTATTCAAAATATCACAATCGGTGATTCTGCTATCATTGGAGCGGGTACGACTTTAGTTAAGAATGTTGGAGCGGGGCAAAGGGTTATTCCTTCAGCAATGCGATTTCTGAGTTAAGGGATTAGTAGGTATGTCAGATTGGAAGAGTGTTGTCATTAATGCCAAGACAACAATTCGTGAAGCAATGCGTGTTATTGATAGAGGTGCACTTCGCATTGCGTTGGTATGTGACTCTGAGAATAGACTCATAGGGACTGTAACTGATGGGGATATCCGGCGTGGATTGTTGTTAGATCGGAATATGGAAGATCAAGTCTTCTGTATTATGAACTCCAAACCCCGTACAGCAGGAATTAATGATTCACGCGAGCAAAGCCTAAAGGTTATGGACCGTAATGGTCTTTTGTCATTACCTGTGGTCGATGATCAAGGTTATCTTGTAGGCTTAGAAACGTTACATCAAGCATTACAGTACCCTAGAAAAGATAATCCAGTATTCATTATGGCAGGTGGGTTTGGAACGCGTTTACGTCCTTTAACGGATCACTGCCCGAAGCCAATGTTACGCGTTGGTGATAAACCTATGCTGGAGCATTTAATTAATCGGTTTGTACGGCTAGGCTTTCATGATTTTTATATTTCAACTCATTATATGCCTGACCAAATTCACAGTTACTTTGGAAATGGTACACAGTTTGGTTGCTCAATTGATTACGTGCACGAGGAGAAACCCTTAGGTACAGGTGGAGCATTGGGTTTACTACCCAAAAACTTGCCGAAAAAACCTCTGATTCTAATGAATGGTGATGTGTTAACTCGTGTCGACTTTACACACCTATTGGCCCACCATCAACAATCAGGAGTGGATGCAACAATGTGCACTCGTGAGTTGGAGCATCAGGTTCCATTTGGAGTGATTGAAACTAAAAATAATCTAATTACGGATATGGTAGAAAAACCAACTTTTCGATATCAAATAAACACGGGAATTTATGTGTTAAGCCCTGAATGTGTGGCATCTGTATCAGAAGGAACGTGTATAGATATGCCGACATTGTTAGAGCATAGAATCGCACAAGGAAAAAAAGTGGGTATTTTTAGAAGCCATGACTACTGGTTGGATATAGGTAGAATGTCTGATTATCAGAAAGCGCAGGAAGATATCAAGGGACTTTTCAATTGAATATTGCAGTAATACCTGCCAGAGGTGGTAGTAAGAGGCTCCCTGGTAAAAATATAAGAGAGATAGCGGGTAAACCAATGATTGCTTGGTCGATAGAGGCTGCAATCGACAGTAAAGTATTCGATAGGGTTATTGTTAGTACAGATGATGAAAATATTGCCAATATTTCTCTTCAACATGGAGCAGAGGTTCCATTCTTACGACCCTTCGAATTAGCAACAGATACAGCTACCACAAAGGATGTGATCGAGCATTTAATCAAATGGCTTAAAAATAAACAAAATGTAGATGTAGAAATACTGGGCATATTACAGCCTACTTCACCTTTAAGAACTGCAGCAGATATACAGAAATCATATGCGGAGATGATCAATAAAAGTGCAAGTTCTGTTATATCAGTTTGCCAGTTAGAGCATCCACTGGAATTTTGCAATAAAATTCCATTAAGTGGTTCAATGAAGGGATTTATTGACTCTAAAAAAACAAGGCGAAGTCAAGATTATGAGATTTATTATAGAATTAATGGCGCAATATACTTAATTGATATGAGAAAGTCAGGTTTCGATGGGTTGTATTCCGATGGATCTTTTTCATATGTAATGAGTACAAATAGATCGGTTGATATAGATACTGAAGATGATTTTTTTATTGCAAAGTGCTTGTTAGAAAACAAAGTGTAACTTTGTATTATTTCCCAGCAGGGGTGTTTATGAGTGGTAAATATTTTCTAGAGTATATGTGTGCATTAAAAAATGAGTTATCTGTAGATGAATATATGTACTCATTGGAAAATAAGACTGCGAAGCAGTATGGTTACATGCCACGTCCACAGAAATGGATCTTGAAGTTTAAAGATAAACCATTGCTAGTATGTTTCATTGCTTTCTTGTTAAAAGTTTTATTTATTATTGGTGGTTTTGTTATACACTTTCGCGAGCTTATTCGTATGCTTTTCTTAAAGCTTAATGCTCAAAGTATTGAGTCAGCGAATGATGACGTTGTTTATGCATTAGGCTTTTCGGAACGTGCGTATAATGTCATTCCTACTGTTGTGAAGAAGAATATAGTTTGGATAGATTTTCCGTGGGTTGATAGGCCTGTTGCTCAGAGAAAAAGTGTTGATTTTATTGGTCTTGTAAGTTTTAGAGATTTATTTGAGGCATTCCTATATGCATCTATAGCACCTTATAGCCTTGTGCTGAAAAAGCAGTTCAATACAACTGTTCTACAAACATACACCGCTTTTAGATGGTATTTAACTCATATAGTACTTTCAAGAGTGGATTGTCAGGGGGTTGTAATCGCTGAACATTTTGATCGATGGGCAGTACTTACAGACTCAGTTGTTGCTGAAAAGAGGAAAAACTGTTGCCCGCATATGTCATTTGATATTGTGCAGCATGGTAGCCTCGGTCTTCAGAATACAAAGACAGTTGAACATAGCTTTAATTTTAAGATTGACATCCCTTGTCGTTTAGAAAATGTAACAAGTCTATATGTTTATGACGCTTTTTCTAAAGATGTATTTTTTGATTCTATATTGTCATTAGAGTCGATTGGCGATATTGAAGTTTTCTATTTTAAACCATCAATACAGCTTGTGCAGGTTAAAGTCGATAAAAGTCTTCCTATAGTTTTAATTGTTGGTCACCCAATTTGCCTTAATCATCAACTAATGATATATGATCAAATAAAAGACTATGCAGTGGTATATTACAAGCCGCATCCTACAGTGAAAGCACCTGCGGAGATCAAAAGTCGAGAGTGGGTGGTTATTGACGAAAAGAACTTTTTTCCTGCAGTTGATTGTGTTATTTCTTATCCATCTACTCTAGTAGAAGAATACTCATTACATGCAGTTAAATGTGTTGTGCATCCTATCAATGCAGGACCAGATGAGGCTTTTGCAACTTCATCTTTGATATTAAATTTTTTGTCTAAGGTTAAATAGGTGCTGTTTTGAATACAAAATACCAAGTCTGTACTCGATGTATTATGAATACATCAGACCCAAACATTGCATTCAATGACGAAGGTATTTGCAATTACTGCAATAACTTTGAAGCCACCATCAAACCCAGTTGGGACACTGGCGCGAAGGGCATGTCGGATTTGCAGCAATTAGCAGACTCAATTCGCCAAAGCGCTAAAGGCCATGACTTTGACTGCATCATCGGTCTATCGGGTGGTTTAGACAGCTCCTACGCCGCTTATATTGCAAAAGAAAAAATGGGCTTACGGCCCTTGCTGTTTCATGTCGATGCCGGGTGGAATACTGACCAAGCGGTCGGCAACATCGAGAAACTGGTCGATGGCTTAGACTTAGATCTGTATACCGAAGTTGTGAACTGGGAAGAAATGAAGCGCCTTCAGGTTGCCTTTCTCCGTTCAGGCATTCCAGATCAAGATCTGGTGCAAGACGCCGCCTTTTTCTCTGGCCTCTACAAGTTTGCCCGTCAGAACGGCATCAAGCACATTATTACTGGCTCTAACTTTTCGACCGAGTGTTGCCGAGAGCCAGAAGAGTGGGGTGGTTACCTTGGTATTGATAAAACCCTCTTTGGGGATATCTGGAAACAGTTTGGTGAAGGCGACCTGAAAACCTTTCCCTTAACAGATATACTGGTTTATAAGCTCTGGTATCAAAAAATACTGGGCATGAAGGTCCATCATCCGCTCAACCTAGTACCTTATGTCAAAAAAGACGCCGAGGATGAGTTGGAGCGCCTATTCGGTTGGCAGCGGTTTAAGCATAAGCACCATGAATCTCGTTTTACTCGGTTTTACGAAGACTACTGGCTGCCACGCCGTTTTGGTTTCGAAAAAAGGCGCGCTCACTTTTCGAGTCTGATCATGACGGGCCAGATGACGCGAGAAGACGCATTGGATCGTATCTCTCGGCCTGAAATGGATGAGCATTTTTTAGAGCAAGAGTTTGAGTATGTTGCGCATAAACTGGGCTTATCGGTTGACGAACTGCAAGCCTTATTCGATATGCCGAAAAAAACCTATCGTGATTACAAAAATAAGCGATGGTTAATTGGTGTAGGCGCGAATGCCTTGCGGCGGTTAGGTTTAGAGAAGAGGTATTTCCGTTGATCCGAATTGTGGATTATGGTGTGGGCAATATTCAGGCATTTTTGACCCTGTTCAAACGCTCAGGCATTCAGGCAGAACGTGCAAGCACGCCAGAGGATTTGAAGGATGCCACCCGTTTGGTGATTCCGGGTGTGGGGCATTTCGATCATGCGATGCAGCGGCTGAATGACTCGGGCATGCGACCCGCATTGGATGCCTTGGTGCTTGAGCAGAAGGTGCCCGTGGTGGGTGTTTGCGTAGGGATGCAGATGTTAGCCGAAGGGTCTGATGAAGGCCGCTTACCCGGATTGGGTTGGATACCCGGTCGTGTGAGAGCCTTTGCCGATCATCCACAAAGTGCCGCCCTGCCGATGCCGCATATGGGGTGGAACACACTGGAGCCTCAGCCCAATTCCTTACTTTTTTCCCGTGGCTTTGATGCGGCTCCGCAGTTTTATTTTCTGCATTCCTATTATTTTGA
Organism: Nitrincola nitratireducens; assembly: GCF_000585235.1. Taxonomy (NCBI): domain Bacteria; kingdom Pseudomonadati; phylum Pseudomonadota; class Gammaproteobacteria; order Oceanospirillales; family Oceanospirillaceae; genus Nitrincola; species Nitrincola nitratireducens. Next base: position 20,822 of record NZ_AONB01000020.1, read on the forward strand.
TGCCGCGGATAAAAAGAGTGTTGCAGCACGCGCGCAGTATGGTTTGGATTTTGATGCAGTGGTTTCGCAGGGGCATATTCATGGCGTGCAGTGTCATCCTGAAAAAAGCCATCATTGGGGTGTTCAGTTGCTAAAGAATTTTGCGGAGCTGTCTTAAATGCTGAGACCACGAATTATTCCTTGTTTGCTTGTGCATCAAGGTGGATTGGTTAAAACCCAGCGCTTTAAAGACCCCAAGTATGTCGGGGACCCGATTAATGCGGTTAAAATCTTTAATGAGAAAGAAGCCGATGAGTTGATGGTGCTCGACATTGATGCGGCGGTAAAAGGAGCTGCACCAGACTTTACTATGATCGCCAAATTGGCCGCTGAGTGTCGTATGCCTCTGTGCTACGGTGGCGGTGTGACGTCTGCAGAACAAGCCTCACGTATTATTGATATGGGGGTCGAAAAAGTGGCCGTTAGTTCTGCAGCCATTCGCAATCCAACATTGTTGACTGAAATAGCCGCAGCGGTAGGCCGTCAGTCTGTAGTCGCTGTGTTGGATGTGCGTCAGAAAAAAGGCTTTTTCGCCAAGGGATACGAGTTGTGTATTCATAATGCCACCCAAGCCGTTAAGTCAGATCCGTTGGACATGGCAAAGCAGTTGCAGGAGGCAGGAGCCGGTGAGATCGTGATTAATTTTGTTGATCAAGACGGGCTCATGCAGGGCTATGATCTGGAGTATGCGGCTGAGTTTAAACGCGTGCTAAAGGTGCCAGTTACGTTTTTAGGTGGAGCCGGTTCGCTGGATCACCTTCAACAGCTGATCTCTAAGTTGGGGATAGTGGGGGCGGCGGCTGGCAGTTTGTTTGTTTTTAAAGGTAAGTATCGCGCGGTATTGATTAATTACCCGTCACCAGAGCAGAAAATACAGCTCTGTCGCGATGCATTAAATATAAAGGGATGAGGAGTCAGTTTTGTTTACAGATAAAGTCTTGTTAATAACGGGAGGCACTGGCTCCTTCGGTAATGCGGTACTGAACGGATTCTTAGACACAGACATTGCCGAAATCCGTATTTTCAGCCGTGATGAAAAAAAACAGGATGATATGCGTAAGCGGTATTCGCATCCTAAATTAAAGTTTTACATTGGGGATGTGCGCGATTATCAAGCGGTGTTGAATGCCACGCGTGGTGTGGATTATATTTTTCATGCGGCGGCACTTAAGCAGGTCCCGTCTTGTGAATTTCACCCGATGGAAGCGGTCAAAACCAACGTCATTGGGACTGAAAACCTATTAGAGGCCGCCATTCAAAACGAAGTCAAACGCGTGGTGTGCTTAAGCACCGATAAAGCCGTTTATCCAATTAACGCCATGGGTATTTCTAAGGCGATGATGGAAAAGGTCATGGTGGCCAAGTCACGCAATGTCGACCCGACGAAGACAGTGATTTGCGGTACGCGCTATGGCAACGTGATGGCTTCTCGGGGCTCGGTTATTCCACTGTTTGTCGATCAGATGCGGGCTGAGCAGCCATTGACCCTTACCGACCCAAACATGACCCGTTTTATGATGACCTTGGCGGATGCAGTCGACCTTGTGCTCTATGCCTTCGAAAAGGGGAATAACGGCGATATGTTCGTGCAAAAGGCACCCGCCGCAACTGTTGAAGTCTTGGCCCATGCCTTGTCGGATCTGTTGGGCAAGCCAAATTATCCGATTAACATCATCGGCACCCGTCATGGAGAGAAGCTCTATGAAGCGCTGCTCAGCCGTGAAGAAATGGCCTGCGCCGAAGATTTAGGGGGGTATTATCGCATTCCACCTGACCTGCGTGATTTAAACTATTCCAAGTATGTTGAGCAGGGCGAGGAAAAAATCTCGCACGCAAGCGATTACAATTCGCACAACACTCAACGTCTTGATGTTGCGGGTATGCAGCAACTGCTCTTAAAGTTGGAGTTTATTCGTGAACTGCGTGAAGGCCGTTACGTAAACCCAGAGGAGTAAACAATGCGTGTTTTGGTAACGGGTGCCGATGGATTTATTGGCAAAAATTTGTTGGTGCATCTGTCAGAACGCAAGAATGTTGAGGTGATTCGCTTTACCCGAGAGCACTCAGCTGACGATTTAGCATCGATGCTCGTGGGCGTGGAGTGTGTGTTTCATTTGGCGGGCATAAACCGTCCACAAGATCCTGAAGAGTTTGAGCGCGGTAATACAGGCTTAAGTCAGCAATTAGCGGATGCGTTTGTGGCGTCGGGTTGTAAAGCGCCCATTCTGTATACCTCTTCTATTCAGGCTGAATTGGATAATCCTTACGGCGTGTCAAAGCGTGAGGCAGAAGAGGCCTTGTTGGCGCTGCGCGATCAACACCAGGTACCAGTTTCGGTATTCCGTTTGCCGAATGTGTTTGGTAAGTGGGCAAAGCCGAACTACAACTCAGCTGTAGCGACCTTCTGCCACAACATCGCGCATCATTTACCCATCCAGATTAACGACCCAGCGGCGATGATCAACCTCGTCTATATAGACGACGTTATCGCACATTTTTTGGAGTTGATGGATAAAAAACAACCGGGCGAGGCCTTCGAAACCGTTCAGCCAACTTATCAGGTGTCGGTCGGTGAGCTGGCCGAACAGCTTTACCGTTTCCGCGACAGCCGCCAAACACTGGTGACGGAGCCTGTGGGTGTCGGATTCGTGCGCGCCCTCTATTCAACCTATCTGAGTTATGTTCCGAAAGAGCGCTTTGCGTACGAGGTGCCCAAGTACGGCGATTCGCGCGGGGTGTTTGTGGAAATGTTAAAAACCCCGAATGCGGGGCAGTTTTCATATTTTACGGCGCATCCTGGTATTACCCGTGGCGGTCATTATCACCATACTAAAACGGAAAAGTTTTTGGTGATCAAGGGCACCGCCCGTTTTCAGTTCCGCCATATGCAGACTGGCGAGTTTCATGAATGGGTGACCACGGGTGACAAACCGGAGATCGTGGAGACCATGCCAGGCTGGACGCACGATATTACCAATATCGGTGATGATGAAATGATTGTTATGCTCTGGGCGAATGAGATCTTTGATCGGGAAAAGCCAGATACCTATACCTGCCCATTAACACCGACCGACGTGTAACCTCGGTTTTGAAGACTAGAGTGATATATGACTAGCGTGGTAAAAAAACTTAAAGTAATGACGGTGGTGGGGACTCGCCCAGAAATCATCCGTTTGTCGTGTGTGATCGCTAAACTGGATGCGCATTGTGAGCACATTTTGGTGCACACGGGGCAAAACTACGACTACGAGCTAAACGAAATTTTCTTTCAGGACCTCGGCATCCGTAAGCCCGATTATTTTTTGAGCGCGGCCGGTGCGACCGGTGCGCAAACCATTGGTAATGTCATCATCAAGGTGGATGAGGTGCTGGCTGAGGTTAACCCTGAAGCATTGCTGGTATTGGGCGACACCAACAGCTGCATGGCGGTACTGCCAGCGAAACGGCGTAAAATTCCAACCTTCCACATGGAGGCGGGTAACCGTTGTTTTGATATGCGCGTGCCGGAAGAAATCAACCGCCGCATTGTCGATCACACCGCCGACATTAACATGAGCTACAGCACCATCGCGCGGGATTATCTGGTGGCCGAAGGCCTACCGCCAGATCGCATTATTAAAACAGGCAGTCCGATGTTCGAGGTGTTGAACGTCTACCGCGAAGGGATTGAAGCGTCGGATGTGTTGCAACGTATAGGTTTGAAAGAAGGGCAGTTCTTTGTGGTGAGTGCGCACCGTGAAGAAAACGTAGATTCCGACAAGAACTTTATGAAGCTAGTCGACGTGCTGAATAGGGTCGCAGAACATTACGATCTTCCCGTGATCATGTCGACGCATCCCCGCACGCAAAAGCGAGTGGACGCTTTGGGAATCAGCTTTCATGCCAATGTGCAATTGTTGAAGCCGCTGGGCTTTAAAGACTACAACAAGCTGCAGTTGAGTGCGAAGGCTGTCTTATCCGACAGTGGTACGATCAATGAGGAGTCCTCCATTCTGAATTTCCCCGCCTTGAACATTCGCGAAGCGCACGAGCGCCCAGAGGGTATGGAAGAAGCAGCAGTGATGATGGTCGGGCTTGAGGTTGAACGGGTAATGCAAGGCTTGGCGATTCTGGACACTCAAGGCCGTGGTGAACAGCGTGATTTACAACTCGTCGGCGACTACAGCATGCCGAACGTATCAGATAAAGTGGTACGGATTATTCACAGCTATCGCGATTACGTTATGCGTACCGTTTGGAAAGAATATTGATGTTTAAACGTTTGGATTTGGCTGTGATAAACCGCAGCTTTTGGCCAGTGTATCCGGTCATTGGCGAGGCGTTGATGCGCTTTTCTGAACAGCAAGCCAAACACCAGTCTGTTGGTGTCATTCTGCAGGATCATGCGGATATAAAGACACATCTTGCCAAAGAGAAACGCGGCGATGGTGTGCAGTTTTTCCCTTGTCATGCATTTTCTGTATCGGGTAGCAGCATTTTGCGTCGTGCCATCGATGCCGTATTTTTTATGCTGTGGGTGGCGGCCGTGTTGCTCATTAAACGACCCAAAAACGTCTATGTGTCCACCGACCCGCCTGTGTTAGTGCCTTTTATTGTCATGCTCTACTGTAAGCTGTTTCGGGCGAGCTATGTGTATCATTTACAAGATATTCACCCTGAAGCCGCCAACGTGGTTATCCCTGTACGGCCACTACTCTATCGCCTTTTATTGTCGATGGATGCGTTAACCATGCGTCATGCACAGTTACTGATCACCATCACACATGAGATGGCTGAGGAAATAAAACGCCGTTCGGGCACGACCGTGCAGATTCGGGTGTTATCCAACCCGTCTGTTTCCTTTGATCAGGTTGTTGTCCCGCCACACAAAGTGCTGGGCTTTACCTTTTGTGGCAATGCGGGGCGTTTACAACGTATCCCCTTACTGATTCGTGCCATTGATCAATACGCGTCAGCCGGTGGAAGCTTGCCGTTCGTGTTTGCGGGGGCTGGAGTCTTTGCACCTGACTTAAAGCAATTGGCGGATAAACATGACAATGTCACGTATAAGGGATTGGTGTCTGCCTCTGATGCGGCGCAGTTGAATGCCGACTATTGTTGGGCACTTTTACCGATTGAAGACGACGTGACACGGTTTGCCTTTCCGAGTAAATCCTCCTCCTATGTCTTTGCGGGAGCCAATATCCTGGCGATATGTGGTGAGCATACCAGTGTTGCGTCTTGGGTGTTGGATAACCGGCTGGGTGTGGTGATTGAGCCGGATGTTGAAAAGCTCTGCTCCTTCTTCTTTGACGTTGAGCGGCATGCTGTGGATGTGTCGGTGTTTGATACTGAACGCAAGGGGCTCAAAGAAAGCCTTGGATTCGATGTGTTTGTGAAGCAACTAACCGATTTAGTCATTAACGAAGGAGAGGGCTAGGATGGCGCGGATATTCGTCACAGGGTCAACGGGTTTTGTGGGCACGGCCTTGTTAGCTGCATTCAAAAACGTTACTGGAGTACAGGTTGTGCCTGGGGTTCGTCGTGTAAGCGCATCGACCCCTGAAGGCTCGATTGCAGTAGGCAATATGGATGGTACCACGGACTATTCTGCCGCGATTCAGGGGATCGATATAGTGGTGCACGCAGCTGCTCGGGCGCATATTATGCGTGATGAAGTGGCCGATCCTTTGGCTGAATACCGTAAGGTCAATGTAGAAGGCACTTTAAAACTGGCCCAAGACGCTGCAGCCGCAGGCGTTAAGCGCTTTATTTATATCAGCTCGATCAAGGTGAATGGTGAGTCAACCACAGGACGCGATCCATTTTCGGCGACTCACCCGCCAGCACCGCAAGACCCGTATGGACTCTCTAAGCAAGAAGCGGAGGACGGACTGCGTCAACTGGCTGTCGATACAGGGATGGAGGTTGTGATTATTCGTCCACCCCTGGTCTATGGACCGGGCGTTAAAGCCAATTTTTTGAGCTTGTTAAAGGTGTCCGATACGGGGTTGCCACTGCCGTTTGCGCGGATTAAAAACGTGCGCAGCCTTGTGTACGTGGGCAATCTAGTTGATTGTATCATCCGCTGCACCCAGCATCCTGCGGCTGCGAATCAAACGTTTTTGGTGTCCGATGGTGAGGATGTCTCGTTACCCGAACTGGTTAAGCATATTCGCACAGCGTTGGGGCGCCCAGCTCGTTTGATGCCTGTGCCTGTTGGTTTGTTTAAGCTAGCGGGTGCTCTGACGGGTAAGCAAAGTGTGGTAGATCGTTTAGTTGGGGATTTGCAGGTGGATACCACCAATACGCGTGTGTTTCTGGATTGGACGCCTCCTTTTACGCTGGAGCAGGGGCTTCAAGCGACAGTGGCGGAGTATAAACAGTCGATTTTGACGAAGTGATCACGCCGGTAAAGGAAACCTACCATAAATCAAAAAATCGGTGAGCTGAAATTGAAATATGCGTTGTGAGCGTATGGCTTTAAACGTCACCTGCGCTTGAGTGATCTCGCAAAACCAATGTTCTTGGGTCTTTGGTTGGTGATCGACGAAGGCCTTTGGTGTGAATAGAGCGCAGCAGAGCTCATCCTGATTCAATCTTGCCGATCGATATTCAAATGCCTCGACCCCTGCTAGGCGCATGTCGGATCCAAGTGCTTGTGTAGACGCGTAATCAGTAGGATGACAGAGAACCTGTTTGAACTGATTAAATGGGTCGACCTGTAACTGAATTCCCTTGACGGTTTGATAGGCGACACTAAACAAACAGTGTTCGGTTCTGAGTTTTTCAGACGGTGGGTTGCCTAGCATGGATCGTAAAAAAACAAAGCGATAATAGGCAGATTCGCTAAGCGTGCTTTCAATCGATAGACCGCCGTAAAAAAGACTGGGCTCATGTGTGCGCCCAAACCGAGACCCCCATTTTAAAGGCGGATAACGAAAAGGTGTTTTCAAAAGGTAGTGTAAGTGATCAAAAGCACCGTTAGGATAACTCGGCTTTGATGTTTCCAGTAGATCCTCTAGTAATGATTGCTCCTCAAGGGTATCAACCAAACTGAGCGTAGCGGCTTGCTCTTGATTCTCGACAAGCCGAAATAGAACACCTTCAATAGGCTTAATTTGACCCTCGCCCTCACACTCAGACCAGATCATTTTATACTTTACCTCGTAATGCATCCAAGCAGGTCAGAACTCGAATAAGCCTTGTATGGTTTGGACTTGTTCCGCCGGAATCCCTCCCGTGAGCGTGTTCTGTGAGCGCATGAAATGTTTAATCCACGCAGCATCCCCTCCCGTTAAAGCAAAAAGCGCGCGTGCGACTCTGATATGATTGTTTCTGCAGGGTCTTGTGCAATTGCATTGACAAAGCCTTGCGACCTGAAACCGGTTGACACCCTGCAAGAGCAAAGATAGGTTGGGCAGCAATGCTAAAGAATAAGGAAAGCCATGACGGAACGGCTCGATTTACGTGCTTTGAATAATGTAATTTATTCACTAAAAGAGGCGATAGCGTCGTCAGTGATGATGTTTGGTTTAAACAGCAATCCTCAGCCGTGCAACATACCCTGATTGCTGGTGTTATTCAGAATTTTGAGTTTGTCTATGAAATCAGCGTGAAGATGCTGCGCCGTCAATTGGAAAAAGACGCAGCGAGTCTCGATGAAGTCGATTCGTATAGCTTCAGAGATATGATGCGTACTGCGGGAGAGAAGGGTTTAGTTAGAAATGTTGAAGCTTGGTTTTCGTATCGGACTTTACGCAACATTACTTCACATACATACGATCATCAGAAAGCTCAAACCGTTTACCAAGCCTCCTATGCATTTGTTTTAGATGCGCAAGATTTACTGGAAAGGATAAATGAACGAAACCAATGATTCTAATATCAGTATATCCCCTAGGGAGCATGCAATCGTTCGAGACATTTTAAAGAAATATATTGCGCAATATGATGTCTGGGCGTTTGGCTCACGTGTTAAAGGTCCACACAAACCTTATTCAGATCTTGATCTTGTCGTCATGTCGAATCAGCCACTAGAGATTGGTGTTTATTCGGATTTAGTAGACGCTTTTACGGAGTCTGACTTGCCTTGGAAGGTTGATATTGTGGATTGGTCAACGACCAGCGCTACCTTTCGTGACATTATTTTGCAAAGACGTTGTTTGATTCAAAAAGGCAATGAACCGATTAGTAAGGTTGATCTGAAATGAGCTTGGTCAATCATAAATAGACCAAGCTCACCTCATTTCCCTCACTTCATCGCATTCAACCGCTTAGCAATGCCATCAATTTTCTCACTCATTGTACTCAGATGACTGGAGTCCGACGCGTTACTGTCTGTCAGTGCTTGTAAGCGAGAAACAAACTGGCTGAGTTCATGTGATACTTTTTGCTGTTCTCCGGCGGCAATTGATATTTGAGTGGCTTGGTCTGTGATTTGTGAAAAAGCATCGACAACCTTCTGCAGATGCATTGCAGTTGTTTGCGTAGATTCAACAGCATGACCTGTTTCGCTCTGGCCTTGTTCCATGGCGGCCACGGAGTCTTGTGATCCTTTCTGTAAGCGGCTTAAAATCGCTTCTATTTCGACGGCTGAGCTTTCACTTTTTGCCGCTAAGCTTCGTACTTCATCAGCAACGACGGCAAATCCTCGTCCCGAGTCACCCGCACGCGCGGCCTCTATGGCGGCATTGAGTGCAAGTAAGTTGGTCTGTTCTGCAATCGCTCGAATGGCGCTGAGCATTCCATTGGCTTGACGGCTATCTTCATCGAGCTTAAGAATATTCTGTTGGGCTCGTGTAATGGTGTCAGCAAGCGTTTGCATGGTTGTTGCCACGCGGGACATTTCTTGTCCGCTGCTTAAAACGTCCTGATGAATGCGCTCAACCGTACCCTTGGTTTCATTCGCAAAACTAGCCACATCTTGGGAAGTGGCTCCCAGTTCTTCTGTGGCTGCAGCCAGCATATGGTTTTCATCACTCAGGCTGTTGGCTTTATTGAGAAACTCGTTACTAAAGCTTTTCAGTTGCTCGGCATCGTGCACAAGGCTTTTTGATTCGTTGTGGATCTCATCCAACAAGGCTTTTAATTTATTGCCATATGCATTGACTGCTTGGCGTAATTCACCAATTTCGTTCATCGTACCAGTGTCAAGTGCTTGAGCGCTATTCCCCTTGATTAACCCTTTAATCTGCTCTGTTGTCTGCTGAATTTTATGCAGCAGATTGCGAAAGAAAAAGGCGGCTAAAATACCCACTGTCACAAGAAGTGCTCCAATCGCCAGCATTAAAAAGAGGCCCATGCTTTGAGCCGTTGCAGTCATTTGACTTTTAGGTACCACCAAACCAATGATCCAGCCGTCTGGGGGTGCCTAATCAGGTCGACATACGCCGCTTCGTTGAGAATGGCATCATTTGGCAACTCAATCACTTCAGACTCTCGCAAATTAAGAGCTTGTGTAATCACATTAGCTAGCCAAGGTATTTCTCGACCCAGCTCTGTTGCTGTGATTAAGCTATCATCAGATTTAACAATGTTTGCAGCGGATTTTGGAAAGCTAATCATTTGCCCTGTGGAGTCAATTGCGAATACGTACCCGCCATTCTCACGCCCATGCTGCTCTAGCACAGCCGTAATACCATCTAGCATCATGTCGACTGTGGCTACGCCTGTAAAACGTCCATTCTCATGGATTGGGACTGTACAGGTTACCATTGGAATCTGCGTAAAGGGGTCGATGTAGGCTTCAGACCAGCTGCAACGATCTAAAGGAGCGTTTCGGCCGACTTGGTACCAGCTCTCATTATGGTAGCCTGAACCCGTTGGATCGTTGTAGTCGTCTAGGTATTCGATTCCGCTATTTGAGCGACCCCAAAAAAAACTTCGACGTTGGACACCGGGTGTAAAGGTGTTGGGTTCAGGCCAAATGCCACCGCCTGCAATGGCAGAGTCTCCATGGTTGTCGATGATTTCAGGAAAGAGTTTTTTAAATAAAGCCTCGTCTTTGGGAAGTTTTGAGGTTGCCAGAGCTAACGTGCTGGTAAGAAGCTGGATTTGCGCTAAATTTTCACTGAGTAAATCAGAGAGCCCTGCTTGATTAACCGAGATTTGTTGTTGCTGCTGTGAAATCAGGTCGGGTTTTACCTTCAACTCTACCACGGCGACAATCACGAGAAGCGCTAAAACGAGTATGCAAACAAAGGCCAAGTTGATTTGTTGACGTATCATCAGTGTTGGTTTGGACATAAACAACCTACCTTGCTGCAAATTAGAATTCTATTATTAATAGCATGGTGCAGTGTAAAGGTTAAGTAAAAATGTTGTTACATTCCAAACCTTGACAAGGGAAAAGAGGGCTCTCGGAGTCTGACTTGCCCTGGAAAATGGATATTGTGGATTGGTCAACGACCAGCGCTACCTTTCGTGACATTATTTTGCAAAGACGTTGTTTGATTCAAAAAGGCAATGAACCTATCTAGTAGACGGTAGAGATATGCTAGAGCACACATCTCTGCAAAAAACCTGACGTAGTAAGACTCAAGACCATCGTTCACCAAGGATGGATTGATGCCGAGTCTTGAGTCTTGATGCGTCAGAGCTTATTCCACAAAGTACACGGTCAAACTGCCACTGACTTCACTACCGACCAACAACATGGCTTTACCCGTTGGGCTTTGATCGGCATGAACAAACGCCATTCCCTCTGGTCCTAAGTCTCCCGCTTCAGGATTGGCGAGTACGTCTCCATTCATTTCACGGTTGATATCGACATCAAAGTTGCGATTATTCACGTAATCCACAAACTCGGTTTGATAGGGGTTGGTAATGTCGTAGACAAAAATACCGCCCATCCGCTCCATGCCAATAAAGGCATAGGTTTTATCACCCACTTGACCGACGGCTAAGGCTTCTGGCTCAGCGCCCTTATCGTCGCTGCGGCTGTCAAAGCTTGGCTGCTCGTTGTGATTGCTGTTGAAATGTTCAGGGAAGCGTTCAGCAATGACCCGTTCAAACTCATTTGCACTGTCGTAGACCTGCACGAGTTGGTTGTTTTCTTCTTTCCAGATCGAAAATGAACGCGCGCCATAGCTGTAGAGAGAGTCAAAAGTACAGCCCATCGGTAGACCTTGTGCATCTGGAGTACAATCTGAATTAGCGCCTTGCACGGCTGAAATACGCAAGCGACCTAAGTTTTCTGGGTCTGTCAGCTTACCGTCAAAGGCAGGAATGCCAGAGGTATCAATGGCGAGAGTGCCCCCGAGTTTCTTTTCAATATCGGCGACACGAAACTCTTCAGAGAAGCCTTTATAGTCGCGCGCATCGCCTTCATTGGCGGTTAAAATATAGGACTCACCTTGGTGCTCATACAGGGTAATGGTATCGGGTTGATAAATGCCCAAGACTGGCCACTGGCGGATATTGATTTTGTCGTCTTTATCGCTGGCATCAAGAGCATTTTCTACTAAGCTGTGGTCTTTGTATCCCAGTGGATAGATTGCGTCGACCGTTGCTTTTTCGATATCCACTTTGGCGAGTGCGTTGTTTTCTTGCAGGGCGACCCAAGCGTAGCGGCTGTCAGAGGTGATGGTGATGTATTCAGGTTCAAGATCTTGAGCTACGCTGGCACCTGGGCCGAAAATACGAATGCCTTGCTCGATCAATGTGGCTTTTTGGTCATTGAAGGCTGAAAAGTTGGCTGTATGCACGATGGCTTTATCTAAGCCTTCACGAATATCGACAACAGTGATCGAGCCTTCTGGGTCGATGGTGTATTCATCGTTAGGCTCGCCTTCGTTGGCGCTTAGGATATAGTGGCCATTGGGTGAAAAGGTGACCATGTCGGGTAAAGCGCCAGCAGGGTAGGCCGTGATAAATTTGACCGATCCATCCAGTTCCAACTGATAAACGGCGATATAGCCTGTTTCTTGCTTAGGGTCGGCTTCGATTGCCGCAGCCATTAAGTTGCCATGCACTGCGACGCTATTGACAGCGGTCATGCGGGTGCCAGCGATGGCGGCCATCACATCGGCTGCAATATCAAGCGATTCTATTTTAACTGGAGCGCTCACTTCAGATAGATCAATCACATCCACTTGGCCAGAGAGTGCATTGACAACATAGGCTTGTTGTTGAGTTGGGCTGTAGGCGACAATTTCGGCAGCACTTTTAGCAAAAGGCACGGTGTTGGGTGCATAGCGCCCGGCTTCGGTCAGGGTTAAGGCCTGGGCTGAGGTGGCAATGCTGGCCATAATGCATAGCGCTAGAGCGGCTTTTTTAAACTGATTCATGGGTATCATCCGTTTGCTGTCTGACATAAAAAAAGGCTCAAATGAGCCTTTTTTGTGAATTACTGAGCATTAAAAATCTACGCGGTAGCCGACCACAAACTTGTCGCCACGGCTGGCATACAAAGCTTGGTGTAATCATGGTATTCAGCATACACGCGACCACGGCCCATGCGTTGTTGAACGCCCAGCGCATAGTGTCTGCCTTTCAGATCCACGGCGTTATCTGGCTTACGCTCAGTTTGACCAAACTCAGCCATTAGAGTGGTATTATCAATTACATAGCTAGCACCGATAACATACTCATTCGCTTCACCCTGAGTTCTAACAAACGAGCTGCCGCCAGTTTTATCATCAAGGTGAACGTATTTGGCTTTCAAGGTAAGGCCTGAGACTTTAAAGCCAGCGGCTAAGCCCCAAGTGTTCTGATCGATACCGTAGTTTCCAACGGCATTTTTACCAGACTTAGCGTTGCCAAAGGCACCCGCGAAGTAGAGGTTGTTGGCATCATAGGCAAGGCCCAAGCTGTAACCATCAACCATGCGGTCTTTATTGCCTGATGACAGGTCATCACCTGCAAACACAGCCGAAGCAGAGGCTTGTAAGCCGTTCATTTTTGGAGACGCGTACACAAGGGTATTGCCTTGACGACGGTTAAACTGACGTGCCACCTGTGAGTGACCGCCCTGAGCACCTGAGTTGAAGTCATCCGCATACGAGGTGACTAAGGCTTGGATTGGAGCGTCTTGCTTACCACCGGTCACGGTACCCCATGAACCTGTAGCACCTAACCATGCATAACGGCCAGAATCTAGAGCGCCTTTATTAACATCCAACGCTTGTTCCCAGCGGAAGACCCCTTTGGTGTCTTCAAGGCCTAGGTCGACCGTTCCACGTACACCAATTCGCGTGCTGTCATCGTCCAAAGACATGGATTTGTTGTCTTCTTTGACCATCGCCATTCTAAATGATCCGTAAAGAGTCGCATCGGCCATGGCCACGGCTGGCACGATAAGACTGCTGGCAATTGCCATACACAGAAGTGACTTTTTCATTAAATTCCCCTATGACGCCTGTTTAAAAATAAAGTGAGTACACAAAAATCGAATCAAACTAGTATGTTGTGAAGTAAGACGTCCTGTCTGGGCTGCGATCATAGGGTCTATTTGTTGCATCTGGATGTCAGTTAAATGACATTTTCGCTCATGAGAAAACGTAATTAACAGTTCATCAAAATGTCATGCAGTTGTCATAAGTCGCTTTTAATATCTGGTCTATACCAATACAAGAGGGCTTCACTCATGTCATTTACTACCTTTAAGAAAACCACGCTCGCTTTAGCGACAGCTTTGTGTGTCTCTACGGTGGCTTCGGCAACAGAATTGACCGTGTACACGGCGGTTGAATCAGATGACTTACAAAAGTACGCGCAGCGTTTCAATCAAGCACATCCAGACATCTCTATTCGTTGGGTTCGTGATTCTACGGGGGTTATGACCGCGCGTTTATTGGCTGAAAAGGATAACCCAAGAGCCGATGTGATTTGGGGATTGGCGGCGACCAGTTTGCTGTTATTAGATGAAGAAGGGTTGTTAGAGCCCTATGCACCCAAAGGCGTTGAGCTACTGGATCCTAAGTTTGTCGATGTGAACACACCACCTGCTTGGGTAGGGATGGACGCATGGGTGGCGGCGATTTGCTACAACACGATTGAAGGCGAAAAGCATGGCGTGCCAATGCCAACGAGCTGGGAGGATCTGACCAAGCCTGAATACAAAGGCCATGTGGTGATGCCAAACCCAAGTTCTTCTGGTACGGGGTATTTGGACGTGTCGAGCTGGATTCAGCTGTGGGGTGAAGAAAAAGCATGGCAATTCATGGACGGTCTGCATGAAAACATCAGCCGCTACACCCATTCGGGTTCAGCGCCGTGTAATTTGGCGGGATCCGGTGAGGCAATTGTCGGTGTTTCCTTCGCATTCCGTGCCGCACGTTTGAAATCGCAAGGTGCCCCCGTTGAAGTGGTTTTCCCATCTGAGGGCTTAGGCTGGGATATGGAAGCCGCGGCCATTGTGAAAGGCACGAAGAACATGGATGCGGCCAAAACCTTGATGGATTGGGCTGTCAGCCGGGATGCCAACGAGCTTTACAACGAAGGTTATGCGGTGGTGGCGATGCCTGGAGTGGCAAAGCCTATTGAGAATTATCCGGCAGACATCGTTGAGCGCATGATTGATAACGACTTTGCCTTCTCGGCCGTGAATCGTGATCGCATCCTTCAAGAATGGCAGCGTCGTTACGATGCTAAGTCAGACTCTAAATAAGTCGAACCAAGTCAGTAGATCCCCGTCTTCGCGGGGATAACAGCCCCCGCAAGAGACGGCTGCTTGCCCCTAGCACGATGGTTAGGTGAAAAGCAGCCGCCCTTGTGGGGCTGTTTTTTGTCGAGGATAGGCCGAGGTGTTAATCATGCGGTCTTGGGGATTCAATGGGTGATGTTATGAGAACAATGCAACAACCGTCGTTGGCGGCGTTGGTCGGACAGACGGCGTTTATGCCGGATTCGGATGTATCTGAGTCAATTTGTTTAGAAATTGAAGGGCTGAGCAAGTCCTTTGGTGCGTTTGTGGCCTTAAACACCATCGATCTCACCATTTATGAAGGTGAGTTTGTTTGCTTTTTAGGGCCGTCCGGCTGTGGAAAAACCACCTTACTACGTGCGATTGCTGGGTTAGAGCCTCAATCGAGCGGACGTATTGTGCAAATGGGTAAAGAAATTTCACATTTGCCACCACAACAGCGTGATTTCGGCATCGTGTTTCAGTCGTATGCCTTGTTTCCCAATTTAACGATTGCAGACAACATTGCCTATGGTTTGCGCAATCAAGGGCACTCACGTCAGGCGCTGCAAGCACGTGTGCACGAGCTGATGTGTTTAATTGGTTTGGAAGGGTCTGAGAAAAAGTATCCTGCGCAATTGTCGGGCGGCCAACAGCAGCGTGTGGCCTTGGCAAGGGCTTTGGCGACGAAGCCAGGGTTGCTGTTGTTAGACGAGCCGTTGTCGGCATTGGATGCACAGGTGCGTGTGCATTTGCGTCAACAGATTAAAGCCTTGCAAAAGACCTTGGGTGTGACCACGGTGATGGTGACGCATGATCAAGAAGAGGCCTTAACCATGGCGGATCGTATTGTGGTAATGAACCACGGTGTGATTGAGCAGATTGGAACGCCAGAAGAGGTCTATCGTCATCCAAAGAGTGCATTTGTTGCTCAATTTGTTGGCAATATGAACTTCTTGAGCGCAGAGGTGTGTTCTCCAACGGCCGTGATGCTCGGCGCGCAGCGCTACACCACACAGCCTCATGCTTTTGAAAACAAACGCCCCGTACATCTGGCGATCCGACCCGAAGAGGTGGTGTTGACATCGTCAGGACAGGCCGATTCGCAACTTGAGGCACGCGTTATCCATATTGAATATTTAGGTGCTTTTTTACGTTTAACCTGTGATGTGACGAGTGCTGATATTCAGTTGCGCGTGGATATTCAGCATGCAGATGCGGTGCAGCATCAGATTCAGCTGGGCAAAGACGTACATTTGGCCTTGCCGGCAGCGAGTTGTCGTGTGTTTAGGCAGGATGGTAACTAGCATGTCAACGCTAACGACTGCCCGTATGACGGGTCTTTTTGGCTTTAATCAAGAGGCCTGGATTAAACTCGGCTTGATGCTCTTAGCCTTGGCACTCATGCTGATTGGTTTAGTCTTTCCTTTGTATACCCTGTTGTTGAAAAGTGTGCAGAACTCGGCGGGTGACTTTATTGGCTTGGCCAATTATCGGCATTACTTCTCAACCCCTTCATTGGTTAATTCAATCGCGAACTCGTTTTTCATCGCGATCATGACCATGTGTTTAGTAGTGAGCTTAGCCTTTGTGTGTGCCTATGGCATCACACGCACCTGCATGCCCGGTAAGCGGGTGTTTAAAGTGTTAACCCTCTTGCCGATTTTAGCGCCCTCGTTGTTACCGGCGATTAGCTTGGTATATATCTTTGGTAATCAAGGCTATTTAAAAGGTTTGTTGGGCGGTGAATCTATTTACGGTCCGATAGGGATTGTCATAGGTATGTGTTTCTGGATTTTTCCGCATGCCTTAATGATCTTGGTGACGGCCTTGTCCAACAGCGATGCACGTTTGTATGAAGCGGCACGCTCCTTAAAAACACCAGCGTGGCGAACGTTTCTGACCGTGACCTTGCCGGGTATTCGCTATGGGTTGATCTCGTGTGCGTTTGTGGTATTTACCCTTGCCATCACGGATTTTGGGGTGCCGAAAATCATTGGTGGGCAATACAACCTATTGGCAACTGACATTTACAAGCAGGTGGTCGGTCAACAAAACTTCCAGATGGGCGCCGTGGTGAGTATGATTTTGTTGTTGCCTGCGGTCTTAACCTTTATCGCAGATCGCTGGGTGCAACGTAAGCAAACCGCTCAATTATCGGCACGTGCGGTACCGTATCAGCCAGTCCATCTCCTGTTCGTGATTGGGTTTTTGCGCTCTTGTGCTTCTCCGTTGCGGCTGTCATTTTGTTAATGATTGGCACGGCTGTTTATGCATCCCTTATTCAGTTCTGGCCTTACAACTTGAGCTATACCTTGCGTCATTATCAGTTTGATGGCTTAGGCGGCAGTGGTTGGGAGTCTTGGTTCAATTCGTTAAAAATGGCATCCAGTGTTGCGGTGATCGGTACGTTGGTTATTTTTACCGTGGCGTGGATGGTTGAAAAAACGAAGGAGTTTGGCCTGTTGCGCCAGTGGGTGCATTTATTCGCAATCTTGCCGATGGCCGTCCCGGGAATG
Organism: Nitrincola nitratireducens; assembly: GCF_000585235.1. Taxonomy (NCBI): domain Bacteria; kingdom Pseudomonadati; phylum Pseudomonadota; class Gammaproteobacteria; order Oceanospirillales; family Oceanospirillaceae; genus Nitrincola; species Nitrincola nitratireducens. Next base: position 37,985 of record NZ_AONB01000020.1, read on the forward strand.
GTGCTCGGCTTGGCGTATATTTTCTTCTTTAACCATCCGAGCAACCCTTTAAATATACTCTATGGCACCTTGGCGATTCTGGTTTTGAATACGCTGGTGCACTTTTATACCGTGTGTCATTTAACCTCAATGACGGCTTTAAAGCAGCTGGACCCTGAGTTTGAAGCGGTCGGAGCTTCATTAAAAGTGCCGTTTTGGCGCACCTATCTGCGTGTCACCTTACCCACCTCCTTACCAGCGGTGTTGGATATTTCGGTGTATTTGTTTGTGAATGCCATGACGACCGTGTCGGCGGTGATTTTCCTCTATGGACCCGATACACGTCTAGCATCGGTTGCGGTGCTGCATTTGGATGAAGCAGGTTACTTTGCCAGTGCAGCGGCCATGTCCGTGTTGATTTTGCTGACGTCGGTTGTCGTCAAAATTCTGCACGCCATGTGTACACACCTAATACTGAAGCGCTCGCAGATATGGCGTCAGCGTTGATTTTACTTTCGACTCTATCCGTAGATTGGATGAAATGATGAAACAAGAACCCTACTTATTAACGCCCGGTCCACTCACGACGTCGACCCGAGTCAAAGAAGCCATGCTGCGCGACTGGGGCTCGTGGGACAGTGATTTTAACGAAATTACGAAAGACGTGTGCCAACGCCTGCTGATGATTGCCAATGCACAGGCATCCCATGTGTGTGTTCCGATTCAGGGCAGCGGTACGTTTGCGGTTGAGGCCGTGTTTGCCACCTTGCTTGATCGTACCAGTAAAACCCTAGTGTTGATGAACGGTGCCTATGGACAACGTGCCGCGAAGATATTACAGCGTATGGGTCATGCCCACGTCACGCTGGATAAGGGCGATTATTTACCGCCGCTGCCTCATGAAGTTGAGGAACTATTAATCGATGACCCCGCCATAACACATGTGGTGTTGATTCATTGTGAAACCAGTTCAGGCATTCTCAACCCCTTGGACAGTATCGCTCAGGTGGTTGCAGAGCAGGGGCGGCAGTTGATTGTGGACTCGATGAGCGCTTTTGGTGCCTTGCCTGTGGATGCAGCTCAATTACCTTTCACGGCCTTGGTGTCTTCGGCCAATAAGTGCCTTGAAGGGGTGCCTGGATTTGGTTTTGCGTTGATCGAGAGACAGGCATTGTCCGTCTGTGAAGCGCGCTCACCGTCACTGTCCTTGGATTTGTACGATCAGTGGCAGTACTTGGAGAAAACCGGTCAATGGCGCTTTACACCTCCGACACATGTAGTGGCCGCTTTTCATCAGGCGCTTAATGAATATGCAGAAGAGGGCGGGCAGGCCGCACGCTTGGCGCGTTATACCCGCAATCGTGATCGATTGGTGTCGGGTATGCGTGCGTTGGGGTTTGCCACACTGTTAGAGGATGAGTGGTTGTCACCGATTATTACCACCTTTATTGCGCCAAGTGATCCTGCATTTTCCTTCTCCGATTTTTATCAATGCATTAAGGCGCAGGGCTTTTTGATTTACCCCGGTAAGTTGACCGAAGTCGATAGTTTTCGCATTGGCTGCATTGGTCAGTTATTTGAAGCTGAAATGGATCAAGTGCTCCTGGCTGTTGCCAGTGCGTGCCAAACCCTAGGTGTAACACTGGATGCGCAGCATCTACCAACGAAATCTGAATAGAGGAGAGGTTCGATGTACCGATATAAAAGACGTTACACGGGGCCTGTACAGGCTGTGATTATGGACTTAGCGGGAACCTGCGTCGATTTCGGTTCTTTGGCACCGATTCAAGCCTTTCAAGCCTTATTTGCGGAAGAAGGCGTGCCCATCTCCATCACAGAGGCTCGGGCACCCATGGGAAAAGAAAAGCGTGAGCATATAGAAGCCTTATTGGCTATGCCGCGTATTGCACAAGAATGGCTGGCAGTGAAAGGCACTAAGGCTACGGATGAGGATATTGATCGGCTTTACCATGCGTTTGTTGTGCATCAGGTTGCGGCCATTGCCGATAATCATCAGTTGATTTCTGGCATTGATTTGGTGATGGAGTACTGCGATGACATGGGCATTTTGATTGGCGTGAATACGGGCTATAGCCGTGAAATGATTCAAGGTCTGTTACCTGCGATGGCTGAACAAGGCTTTACACCGGACTCGGTCGTCTGTGCCAGCGATGTTCCGGCTGGACGCCCCTATCCTTGGATGTGCTTAACCAATGCGCAAGCGTTGGAGGTCAGTTGCGTGCAAGCCTGTGTCAAGGTTGACGATACGGCTGTGGGCATTGAAGAGGGTCTAAATGCAGGGATGTGGACCGTTGCAGTGGCCGTGTCGGGCAATCAAACGGGGTATTCTGAGGCGCAGTGGTTGGCGCTGAGTGAAGAGGAGCGGGATGTGCAAGCGATTGTTGCCCATCAAGCCTTGGCATCTTCAGGGGCGCACTATGTCATTGACTCAATTGCCGAGTTACCTGAGGTGCTAGACGATATCACCCTACGTTTAGCAAATGAAGAGCGTCCTTGAATAGTCTTGCACTGACACTGGTACTGGTTTCAGCCTGCTTACATGCAGGCTGGAATCTCTTAGGAAAAAAGCAACAGCCGTCACTGGCACTTTTCACCCTAATGATGTTGGCCGGGGCGATTGTCTTTAGTCCTTGGTTGCTGATCTATAGGGACTGGCTTGCCTTACCTCTGGAATTTTGGGGAGTCTGGTTGTTGTCAGGTGCCTTTCAGGGCATTTATATGGCGGGTTTAGCCTGGGCCTACGCGAGGGGAGACGTGAGTGTACTCTATCCTTTGGTGCGAGGCCTTCCCGTGATCCTAGTGCCTTGGGTAGGGGTATGGTTGGGGGGGTATCTCTATTTATCGACTCAGGATTGGCTGGGGATGTTTCTCATTTTCGCGGCCTGTGTCTTGTTGCCCTTACGAAGACTCAGCGACTTTCATTGGCGTTTTTATATGACGCCTGCGCTGGGTTTTATGTTGTTAGCCGTATTGGGCACGGTCGGGTATTCCTGGGTTGATAAACATGCCATTGATCTGATGCGGCAAGAAGGGATGATGCCCTTTTCAGCAGGCATGGTGTTTATGGTGTTGCAGGCATGGTCCGCTTTTTTATGGATGCTGCCGAGCTGTTTTATGTTTGCAACTGAGCGCAAAGCCTTGCGCCAACAATGGCAGAACAATATGCGTGTCTGCATCATGGCAGGTTCTATGGTATTGGCCACGTATGGTTTGGTGCTGATTGCGATGGGGCATACGCAAGACGTGAGTTACGTTGTGGCGCTCCGCCAAGCATCGATTCCGATAGGTGCACTGTTGGCCGTAATCTGGTTGAAGGAAGTCTTGTCCCCTATTAAGTGGATAGCCTTAACCATCATGATGCTGGGCTTGGTTTTAGTCGCATTACCTTAATCTTGAGAAGCAATAATGATCGAAAAAATAGCCGTATTTGATTTGGACCACACGTTAATTAAAGGCGACTCCTCTGCGCTTTGGGCAGAGTATTTGCATGAGTTGGGTTGGATCACAAGCCCTGACTTCAAACATCAACATCAGCAAATGATGGAGACTTATGCAAAGGGCAATCTGGATATGGGCGCCTATTTGGCGTTGAATTTGTCACCCTTAATAGGTCGTGAATCCAAGCAGGTATACGCCGAAGCTGAGCGTTTTGTCTCTGAGCGTATTCTCCCGTTGCTTTACGCGGATGCGGTGCATTTGCTTCACCAGCTACGACAGCAAGGTGAGCATTTGTTAATGATTTCCGCCAGTGAGGTATTTTTGGTTGAGCCTGTTGCAAATGCGTTGGGCTTTGATGGAGTGATCGGTATTGATGTCGAACACCATGACGGAAAACTAACGGGTAAGCCCTTGTTACCTATGAGTTATCAGGAAGGAAAAGTCCATCATTATCATGCCTACTTAGAGCGTTTAAATACCTCGGGTTCGCAAGTCATCAGTCGTTTTTACTCAGATTCTCACAATGATATTCCCTTATTAGAGAAGGTTCAGTTTCCCGTGGCCGTCAATCCGAATGAAAGGCTATTGCACGTAGCACAAGCGCAGCAATGGCCGATTTTAAACTGGAGTTGATCTTGGACTTAACGTTTTTGTCACAAAAATGCACCCAAACTGAAACACTTGTTTATTAGTCTTTTGCCACTGTCAATGAATCCAGCGGAGAAGCGCGATGAAGAATACACAAAGCACGATCTTGAGCATCGATAATCACGAGGGTGATGAGCCACTAAGCAACCACTCCGATAATGCTTCCTTTCAAAGCATTATCGAGAAGCGCATGTCACGCCGTACAATGATGAAAGGTAGCTTGGGCACGGCGTTGATGGGCTTTTTTGCAACGACGGCGTATTCACCTTTGGCGGCAGCAGGCAGCAATAAACACTCGCCTTTAATTGGTTTTGAAGCCATTGATGTCAGCGCTGCAGATACGGTTACCCTACCAAAAGGATACAAGCACCAGGTTATGTTGCCTTGGGGACAGCCCATTTCAGGTCATCAGCCAGCGTTCGATCCTTTAACCAATTCTGGTGAAGATCAAGCGCATCAAGTGGGCAGCCATCACGACGGGATGCACTTCTTCCCGATTGAAGGCAAAGATCCGTATCAAGGCAGCTCTGAAGACGGACTCTTGGTGATGAACCATGAGTACGTTGAGCCACGCTTTATGCATGCATCGGCCCAAGGAAAAGAGTTATCTCGCAATGCCGTACCTCTCAAAGCCGACGGTCAACGTGATGCTGATGAAGTTCTGAAAGAAATACATGGCCATGGCGTGAGTGTGGTGCGTGTTAAAAAGCAAGCCAATGGTGACTGGGCTGTTGAAGCCGATCCACGCAACCGCCGTATTCATGGCTTAACCGAAATGGAGATCAGTGGTCCTGTGCGTGGCACGGATTTTGTAAAAACAAAATTCAGCCCAGACGGCACAAAGACACGCGGCACTTTAAATAACTGTGCGCACGGTGTCACACCATGGAATACCTATTTGGCTGCAGAGGAAAACTGGGCAGGGTATTTCATTAACCATGGTGAGCAGCCGCGTGAGCAAACACGTTATGGTGTCACGAAAGAAGGCTCAGGTCGCTATGCTTGGGAATTGGCGGACACGGGCGCGGATGAATTCGTACGTTATGATGTGACGCCGAAGGGGGCATCTGCGACAGAAGACTATCGTAATGAAGCCAATGCTTTTGGTTGGATGGTCGAGATTGATCCGTTTAACCCAGACGTTGCGCCCGTTAAACGCACGCAGCTTGGACGCTTTGCACATGAGGCGTTGTGTTCCAGCCTGCCGTTGAAGGTGAGCCAATTGTTTGCTACTCCGGAGACGATGCGCGTTTTGAGTACATATACAAATACGTCAGTGCTCAGCCTTACAAAAAGGAGACAGCAGGCGGTCATTTGTTGGACAACGGTACCCTGTACGTTGCGCGTTTCAATGAAGACGGCTCTGGCGATTGGTTGCCTTTAGTGTTTGGTATGGGGCCTTTAACACCGGCCAATGGCTTTAACAGCCAAGCCGATGTTCTGGTCAACACACGTTTCGCGGCGGATACCGTCGGTGCGACTAAAATGGACCGCCCAGAATGGGGTGCCGTGGATCCTAAGACCAAGGATGTTTATTTTACACTGACCAATAACAGCCGCCGTACGGAAACGGATGCAGCGAACCCACGTGCGGAAAATGACTGGGGGCAGATCGTTCGTTGGACGGAAGCCGATGGTCAGGTGAATGCCAAGTCATTTAACTGGGATCTGTTTGTGTTGGCTGGACCTGAGTCCGATTCGGATCTGGCTGGCGCCAGCTTGGACGGTGGCAATATCTTTAACAGCCCAGATGGCTTGTGGTTCGATGCAGATTCGCGTTTATGGATTCAAACCGACATGAGCGAAAGTGTCGTGAATACTGGAAAATGGGAGCAGTTTGGCAACAATGCCATGTTGGCCGCCGACCCGGTTAATAAGATTATCCGTCGTTTCTTGGTCGGCCCTGTTGGACAAGAAATCACGGGCGTTGTAACGACGCCTGACCAAAAAACCATGTTCGTCAATGTTCAGCATCCCGGTGCGACAACCTCTCCAGAAGACTTTGCCAAGGGTTCCTTGGTCAGTCATTGGCCGCATGATGGGGCGCTGTATCCACGCTCTGCGACTCTGGTGATTACCCGTGAGGACGAAGGCATCATCGGTGCGTAAGTCGTTAGATTAATCGACTGCTGACTCTTTTAAAAAGCCCTGCCCAGCGTCATTATGACAGCGGCGGGGTTTTTTATACCTAAAAGATAAATCTAACATTGGAATAAAGCCGATTCTCTGTATATTATCTAATCTACGTTAACTATACGCTTAAAGGTTTCGTTTTGTCTTTAACACCTCACCTGCTAGATCGGTTGGCATCGCTGACATCCATTCGTGATCTTGAGTTGCTTGAATTCAGCATGCTGAAAACAGTACACGAGCTTTTCCGTCCTGAGCAAGTGATGATGCTCAAGTACGATTCGGATGGTGAGGTTCGGTTTACCCTGCGGTATGGCCATAATGGAAATTATGATAGCCAAACGCTGCGTAAAAAGTTGATTGATGAACCCGAAGTGCTCAGTGCTCTTCATATTTCTCGACGCTTAAAAACCACCTATCATTCTAAAAAAGCCAATGGCAATCATATTTCCATTTATCCAGTATTGGATCTGCAACTCTTAAGCGTGGCATTGGTGGTTGAGTCGCGGCGTATCAATTCTCAGAATGATTCGCGTGTTATTCATGCGTTATTGCAGATCTATCGCAACTTTTGTCAATTAATAGAAGATTCACAGCGCGATCAACTCACGGGGTTGCTGAACCGAAAAACCTTCGATGACAGCATCCAGCGAGTGATCGGCATGTCGAGTGAGCGTTTTCCATCCTTTGGAGATGATGACCGCCGTGCTAGCGTAGAGGGTGAACCTGTGTATTCCCTCGGTCTGATTGATATTGACAACTTCAAGCAGATCAATGACACACTGGGCCATATTTATGGCGATGAGGTGTTGTTACTCATGTCGCAAATTATGCGTCATACCTTTCGTGAGAGCGATTTGATTTTCCGTTTTGGTGGTGAAGAGTTTGTGGTGATTACCGAAACGGATTCAACGGATACGGCAATGGTGGCCTTTGAGCGCTTTCGGGCGGCCATCGATGAGTACGCCTTCCCCCAAGTGAGCCATGTCACGGTGAGTATTGGTGTCGTTGAAGTGAATTCAATGGATGTGGTGCATACGTTGCTTGATCGTGCGGATAAAGCCTTGTACTACGCAAAAAATCATGGGAAAAATCGAGTGTGTTCTTATAAAGAGCTGCTTGAACGAGGGGCCGTCAAAGAGCCTACCTACTCCAGTGGTGATATAGAGCTTTTTTGAGAAGGTGTTTCCAGCCGAGTAAGGCCAGGTTTCGTCTTTGGATAATTTCTTGATGCGCCTCAACGTGATTGTGTCCTTTGCATGATATAACGTGTTGCGAAAGCGCATCCATCGTCTTTCAATAGTCAATAAAAGTTTGAGGTTGTATATGGGTAAGTCAATACTGACGGTTGATGACTCAGCCTCCATTCGTCAAATGGTAAGTTTTACGCTGAAGGCGGCTGGGTATTCAGTCACTGAAGCATCGGATGGAGTACAAGGGTTAGATAAAGCAAAAACGGGACATTATGATTTAATTTTGACTGACCAGAATATGCCCAATATGGATGGGTTAACGTTGATTCGTCAACTGCGGACTTTGCCAGCGTATCGATCAGTGCCCATATTAGTTTTGACCACGGAAGCGGGGGACACGATGAAAATGCAGGGCAAAGCGGCGGGTGCGACGGGCTGGTTGGTGAAGCCCTTCGATCCACAAAAATTGATAGATGTTGTTAAACGCGTGATCGGCTAACGATTTGTTTTCCTTGCAGGGTGATGTCTCTCCTGCAGCATTAGGGAGTCTAGGATGAGCATCGACCTGAGTCAGTTTCATCAAGTGTTCATTGATGAAGCCTATGAGCATCTCGACGCGATGGAGCAGTTGCTCTTAGCCATCGATATCGAGCACCCCAATCTTGATGATTTGAATGCAATTTTTCGTGCTGCACACTCCATTAAGGGGGGGAGCGGCACGTTTGGCTTTTCAAATATTGCGGATCTGACGCACGCCTTAGAGAGCCTACTGGATAAGCTCCGTAAGGAAACGTTGCCGATTACGCATGAGATGGTCAGTGCCTTTTTAGCCTGCGGTGATCTTTTAAAGCTGATGTTGGAAGCGCATCAAGACGGGGGGGACCTAGACGAGCAGCGTGTAACAGATATGAAGACGCTTTTGCTCAGTTTAGGGGAAGAGGCTTCGATACTGGAGGATTCCGCTACGCATACACCGACCCAATCACCGGTTACTACGTATCGAATTCGTCTTCATCCTGACTCGGATATTTTTTCGGGACCGGCCTCCTTTGAGGCACTGGTGGCTGATTTATCCCGTTTAGGCACTTTGATCTTAACTGCGGATCAGGGAGCAGGGCGCTATGAGTGGACTTTAACGGGCTCGGTTGTGTTACAGGATCTGCTCGATACCTTTGCCTTTATTTGCCAGGATTATGAAGTCACCATTACTGAGGAGCCTGCCGTCGTCGAAGATGAAGGGTTTGGTTTCTTTATGGACCTTCCTGAGCCATCCTCAGCATCGGATGCTGATTTTGGTTTTTTTGTCGATGAAAGCGAGTTGCCAGCGTCGCAGGCTTCAGAGGATTCTGGCTTTGGCTTTTTTGTCGACGAGACAGAGTTGCCTGCAGTTAAACAGGCACAACAAGAGACAGAGCAAGGCTTTGGTTTTTTTGTGCCTGAGTCTGAGCTGCCCAAACAAGCCGCCTCGATTAAGGAATCGCCTGCTGCCGTGGCCCCTGTACCCGTGTCTGCGCCTCGTAAATCGAAACAAGCCGATGCGAGCAAGGCACACGCCGAGACCTCCATTCGAGTGGGTGTGGAAAAGGTGGATCAGCTCATTAACCTAGTGGGTGAATTGGTGATTACGCGCTCGATGTTGGCTCAATCGGTAAGCGAGCTTGATCCTGTGCACTTTGAGACGATTCATAAGGGATTGGTCAATTTAGAGCGTAATTCACGAGATCTGCAAGAAGCCGTGATGTCGATCCGTATGCTGCCAATAAACTTTGTGTTTGGGCGTTTCCCTCGCGTTGTGCGGGATCTGACACAAAAAATGAGCAAGAAAGTGCGATTAAAGCTCGTCGGTGAAGAGACCGAGTTGGATAAAGGCCTCATTGAAAAATTAGCGGACCCCTTGACTCACCTATTGCGTAATAGCATCGATCATGGCATCGAAATTCCCGAGGTACGAAGAGCCGCAGGTAAGCCTGAAGAGGGCACCATTACGCTGAGTGCAAGTCATCAAGGGGGCAGTATACTGGTGCAAATTACCGATGATGGTGCAGGTTTAGACCGCGAAAAACTCATCGCTAAAGCACGAGAGAAAGGACTGCCGTTGTCTGATAATCCGACGGATAAAGAGGTCTGGCAGTTAATTTTCGCACCGGGCTTTTCGACGGCAAAAGAAGTGACGGATGTATCGGGGCGTGGTGTCGGTATGGACGTCGTTCAACGTAATATTTCGGAAATGAAAGGCCAGGTTGAAATTGAATCCGCTCAAGGCGTCGGAACCACCATCGGACTGCGTTTACCGCTCACCCTCGCTATATTGGATGGTATGATTTTGCGTGTGGCTGATGAGGTCTTTGTCTTGCCACTCACTCGCATCCTCGAGTCGTTTCAGCCAGATTCATCGCAAATGAAATCGGTTGCTGGGCAGGGGCGCGTGGTGCAGATGCGTGGAGAGTATCTTCCATTGGTCGAGTTGCATAAATTATTGGGTATTCAACCGCAGTATATGCGTCCAGAAGAGGGCATCTTAGTGGTTGTCGAAACGACGCAAGACAAGGTTGCCCTTTTTGTCGATGAGTTGATTGCACAGCAACAAGTGGTCATTAAAAGTTTAGAAACCCATTTTCGTAAGGTCGATGGGTTGTCAGGCGCAACCATCATGGGCGATGGGCGCGTGGCCTTGATTCTGGATATCGACCGCTTAGCACGTATGCACAGCACCTTTCAAGCACATAGTTAATTGAGGCCTATTCATGACAGATGCCGCTAGCTCACAGCATAATCAAGCCAAACGCGAGTTTTTAACCTTCACGCTTGGAGAAGAAGAGTACGCCATCGATATCCTAACCGTGCAGGAAATTCGTGGTTACAATGCCGTCACCCGGATTGCCAATACACCCGACTACATAAAAGGTGTGATTAATATGCGTGGCGTGATTGTCCCCGTTGTTGATATGCGCCTGAAGTTTCACCTTGCAATGCCACTTATGACGAGTTTACCGTCATGATTATTTTAAACCTTGGTCAACGCGTCGTGGGGATGGTGGTTGATGCGGTGTCAGACGTCGTGGCGTTAAGTGCAGACGATATTCGACCTGCACCGGATTTTGGTGCCACCTTTGATACGCAATATTTACTGGGTTTGGCATCGGTTGCCGAGCGGATGGCGATCGTTGTTGATATTGAAAAGCTAATGTCGAGTCAGGACATGGGACTTGTCGATCAATTGAGTTCTGAGGCCGTTTAATCAGGCGAGAGGGAGAGCGATACATGAAAGCGTTTAACAACCTGAAAACGAGCCTAAAAATAGGCTTGATGACCTTCGTCATGTTGATTGCCTTAGGCTTTGCCAGTTTCGAAGCCTATCAGGGATTTACGGGTTGGTCTAAATATGCGCAATTGATGCGAGACAACCGTATTCCCTCCATGGTGTCCTTGATGACCATGAATGCCGAGCGTATGACCATACGCGCACAAACCATTGAAGTACTCACGCAAACGGATGGATGGCGTGATAAGTCTTTGTTACAGAGCATTGCACATCAACGCCAGAACTCTTGGTCTGTGATTGACCAGCACTGGGAGCGTCTTGCTGGTATTCCCCGTGTGACAGCAAGAGGACAAGCCATCTATGATCAATTGGCGGCGGAATACCAAGATTGGCGAGATGCGTACGTTGATCTAGATGCCTTGATCGCCACCATGATTGAAACAACCGATGAGTTTCGTTTTCAACGCTTGATGGCCGAGTACCGCCGAGCGGTAACAAGCATGGTGCCTAAGTCGGACGCAATGGGGCAAAGTTTTGAGCTGTTGGTCACGAATAACACGACACGTGCCGCTGCAGATGCAGAAGATGCCGTTGAGACCGCTGAGCATGAGTTACAGTCATTGGCGATCAGCAGCGCTGCGGCACTGGTGGTCATTTTGCTCCTTGCTATTTTTATCTTGGCCAGTATCGTAAAACCATTGCGTGCCTTGGTTGCCCATTTTCGTGCGATTGGCGAGGGCGATTTAAATCAAGTGATCGAAGAAACGCGTAAGGACGAAGTGGGAGCGGCCTTGCAAGCCTTGGCCGTGATGCAGCGTAAATTAAATGCGGACATTCAAGAAACTCGTCGTGTGAGCAATAGCAACCTGCGTATTAAAAACGCCCTCGACAGTGTGTCGGCCAATGTGATGGTTGCAGACGCCGATTTTAATATTATCTATATGAATCCAGCGGTTCTGGACATGTTCAAAACCGCTGAACAGCAGATTCGTATCGATCTACCAAACTTTGATTCCAATCATTTATTGGGCAATAGCATTGACCTTTTCCATAAAAATCCAGCACACCAACGCCATCTTTTGACAGCGCTGCAATCCAAACACGATGCCACCGTTCGCATTGGGGGCCGAACATTTGACTTAACCGCAAATCCAATTGTGAATGAGGAGGGAGAGCGCTTGGGTTCAGTGGTTGAGTGGAAAGACAGAACCCTTGAAGTGGCGGTGGAAGACAAAATTTCGCGCTTAGTTGAAAAAGCGGTTGAAGGCGACTTCACGACGCGAATCGATACAGCCGATTTAACTGGATTCTTTAGCCGCTTGGGCGATGGTGTTAACCAACTGATGTCGGTCACTGACCGAGGTTTGCGAGAGGTCATGAGAGTTTTAGGGCATCTGTCGCAGGGTGAGCTAACTGAGCGCGTGACGGGGGACTATCAAGGGAGCTTTGGTGATTTGCAATCGAGCACCAATGCAACCGTTGAGCAACTGACCAATCTAGTGATTGAGATTAAACAGTCGGTTGAGGCCATTAACACAGCCGCTCAAGAAATATCAGCAGGTAATACGGATTTATCGCAACGTACGGAAGAACAAGCCTCCAGCTTGGAGGAAACCGCATCAAGTTTAGAAGAACTGACTTCAACGGTTCGCCAGAATGCTGATAACGCGCGTCAAGCCAATCAATTGGCACAAAGTGCATCGCAAGTTGCTGAAAACGGTGGTGAAAAAGCCCGTCGAGTGGTGAAAACCATGGAGGCTATCAGCGAAAGCTCCAATAAAATTGCCGATATCACCACGTTGATTGACGGTATTGCGTTTCAAACGAATATACTGGCTTTGAATGCTGCAGTGGAAGCCGCGAGAGCCGGTGAGCAAGGCCGAGGGTTTGCCGTTGTTGCGGGTGAGGTGCGCTCGCTTGCTCAGCGTTCGGCCGCGGCGGCAAAAGAAATTAAAGATCTGATTAATCGTTCAGTGGATATCGTTCATGAGGGCAGTGATCTAGTCAACGAAACCGGTAAAACGATTGAAGAAATTGTGGTGTCGGTTAAACGTGTAACGGACTTGATGGGCGAAATCTCAGCGGCTTCAGAAGAGCAAAGCCAAGGTATCGAGCAAGTGAATCAAGCGGTTACTCAAATGGACGATGTCACGCAGCAGAATGCGGCATTGGTCGAGCAGGCCGCCGCATCAGCCGAGTCCTTAGAAGAGCAAGCATCCGCTCTTGCTCTGTCTGTTTCCACGTTCAAACTCAATGAAGGGCAGCCTGTATTGACGAAACCGGCTCCGACGAGTCGACAGGGTGCACAGTCAGCATTACGAGTGCCACACACCGCGATGCCTAAGCGAGTAAAGCCGCCGATTAAACCGCCGATTAAACGTCAGGCGGAGGATGAGTGGGAAGAGTTTTAATGAGGGCTGAGTCCGTCAGCTGATCGAGCATGGCCTGACGGAGTTCACAGTCACAGAGAGGTTGAAGTTGATTGATCGAGAGTTTGTGTTCAATCCTGAGGATTTTGAGCGGATTCGTCTACTCATTCGCTCGCGCGTTGGCATCGCCTTATCTGACAAAAAGAGAGATCTTGTCTACAGTCGGATTGCGCGTCGTTTAAGAATTTTAGGCCTTAAGACGTTCTCTGAGTACCTAGACTATTTGGCGCAAGCACCGGATGAAATGCAGGACTTCATTAATGCGCTGACAACCAATCTCACGTCTTTTTTTCGAGAGTCGCATCATTTTGATTTCTTAGCCGATCAGATGCGACAGAGCGAATCGTTAGGAGGGGCGCGTCATTTTAGCATTTGGTCCAGTGCGTGCTCGACGGGAGAGGAAGCCTACTCGATTGCCATGACCGCGATTGAAGCCTTTGGCAGTTGGACTCCGCCCGTTAAAATTTTAGCAACCGATGTGGATACTCATGTATTGGCTCACGCGCAACAGGGCATTTATGGGGTTGAGCGTGTTGAAAAAATGGATGGACAGCGTTTGAAAACTTTTTTCTTGAAGGGCAAAGGTGATCGTCAAGGCTCAGTAAAAGTTCGGCCTGAGGTTCAAGCACTGGTGAGCTTTCAACCTCTGAACTTGTTGGCATCCCATTGGAGCTTGCGGGGCCCTTTTGATGCTATCTTTTGTCGTAATGTCATGATTTACTTTGATAAGCCGACCCAGTACAGCATTCTAGAGAAATTTCGTCCTTTGCTGAGTGAGTCGGGGCTGTTGTATGCCGGACATTCAGAAAGTTTTCAACATGCAGCGAATTTATTTAAGTCTAAGGGTAAAACGATCTACTACCCTGTCCGATTAGCGTCGAATAGTACGATAAGGCGATGACCGTGCAAGATGAGAATGCTAGGTCTGGCATCAATCCAGATGTTTACTACGATCCTTACTTTGAACAGCAGGCTGTTAAGGTTTTGCCAGGGGAGTTTTTTGTCACCGGTAAGGATATGATGATTGTCTCCGTTGTAGGGTCCTGTGTTTGTGTGTGCATTCGTGATCGTCTCAAAGAGCTGGGTGGCATGTGTCATTTTATTGTGCCGGATCGATTTTTAGATTCTGCCGTGTCTTCAATCGGTGCCATACATTACGCAGGCCATGCGATGGAGATGCTAACCAATCAATTGATTAAAATGGGCAGTCAACGACGTGATTTGGTTGCAAAGGTGTTTGGTGCATCAAACTGGATAAAAACGTCTGACGCTAAGCAGCTATGTGAAATGAATGCTCATTTCGTGCTGCACTATTTGCAGCAGGAAAGCATTCAAGTGGCTAGCCAAGATCTTTTGCAGCCTTATCCCAGTAAACTCTATTTTTTTCCTCGAACGGGTAAAGTGTTGGTTAAACGGCTACACAAGTTAAACAACACGACGTTGTTGGATCGCGAATCAGAGTACTTAGAGCGTTTAGTGGATATGGATTTATCAGGCCCGATGGAGCTATTTAATTGATGGCGATATTAGAAACCAAAATAAAAGTATTGGTCGTTGATGATTCTGCGCTTATTCGACAATTGTTAACAGAAATCATCAACAGTTATGAGGATCTGACGGTTGTGGCAACCGCTCCGGATCCACTCGTGGCAAGAGAGTTGATTAAACTCCACAATCCGGATGTCCTCACGCTGGATGTTGAAATGCCAAAGATGGATGGCTTGGATTTTCTCGAACGCTTAATGCGACTGCGGCCCATGCCTGTCCTGATGGTGTCATCCTTAACTGAACACGGGTCCGATGTGACCTTGAGAGCCTTGGAATTAGGTGCGGTCGATTTTATTGCGAAGCCTAAATTGGATATCGTTTCAGGTTTAAAAAGCTATGCGGATTTGATTGCCGACAAGCTACGCATGTGTGCAAAAGCCAACATTCGAACTCTTGCGCAAACAGCGAAATTACCTCTGCAACGTTTATCTTTACCGTTGAGTTCCACTGAAAAAATCATATTTGTGGGTGCGTCTACTGGTGGTACTGAGGCGATTAAGGCGTTGCTAATGCCTCTGCCCCCAGATATGCCAGCCATTATGATTACCCAGCATATGCCAGAGCATTTCACGCGCACCTTTGCAGAACGTTTAAACACATTATGTCAGTTGCGTGTGAAGGAGGCTGAACACCGTCAGCGAGTGCTGCCCGGTCATGTCTACATTGCACCGGGGAATGCGCATTTAGAAGTCGTTAGAAGTGGTGCTAATTATTTAACATCACTCAGTGATGCGCCTTTAGTCAATCGCCATCGACCTTCTGTGGATGTGTTATTCTTATCCGCGGCGAAGGTGGTAGGGGGTAATGCGATAGGCGTGATATTGACAGGCATGGGAAAAGACGGTGCCATCGGCATGAAAGCAATGAAAGACAGCGGTGCTGTGACCTTTGCACAGGATGAAAAAAGCTGCGTTGTATTCGGGATGCCAAAAGAAGCGATTGCCATCGGTGCAGTCAATCAGGTGCTATCTTTAAATGCTCTTCCAGAAACGCTCATTGAATCTGTTGGGCAACGTATTAATCGGGTTTAAAAAGGACGGTGTTATGAGTGTACGGTTTCTTCTAGTATGGCTAGCCGCATTGGGTATGGGAGCCTTAGTCTCAATGTGGGTCTATCCCGTGCTCGGGGTGCTGATAGCCCTTGTGATCTTATCACTCCATGTTCTTTTTCCTCAGAAGCAAACCAATCCGGATATCGTCAAACCCTATCGTGTCGATGATGATCAAGAAGTGGTCGATAGTCTCCAGGAAATGGGTGAAAGCATCGAACAAGTGGTAATGGAAAGTATAAGCGATCTTGATGCACTGCATAAAATGGAAAACGATGCACTGAACACGCTTGCCCAGTCTTTTGTGAGCTTAAAAGAGCAAATCGAAAAGCAACAATCCTTAGTTTCCGGTTTATTGATTAGTGGCAGTGACTCGTCAAAGCAATCAGGCAGTCACACATGAGTGATTTTGCCAAAAGTACACTTGATACGATGAACCATTTTGTCGAGATTACCGTAAAAATGAGTGATGATTCGATGGAGATGCTGAACCGAGTGTCGGCACTGTCGGATGGTATGCCAGCTTTGCTGCAAACCTTAAATGATATCGATACCATTGCCAAACAGACCAATTTGTTAGCCCTGAACGCCGCCATTGAGGCGGCCCGTGCCGGTGACAGCGGTCGAGGTTTTTCGGTTGTAGCGGATGAAGTGCGAGCGTTATCGAATCGGTCAGCAAGCTTCAGTAAGAGTATCCAAGATAACTTGAATCAGATGAATGCCGATATTATTACGCTGGTGGAAGATGTTCGCAAAATAGCCTCAAAGGACATGACCTTCATTATGGAGTCAAAACAAGAAGTGCAGCAGGCGATTGATCGCTTACTGGATAAGGCTCATGCAGATGAACGTGTTACACAAGAGATGGACGTGATCGCTCAAGATCTCATGGCCGCGGTGTTCAGTGCCATGCGTGCCATGCAATTTCAAGATATGAGCGGTCAGACCCTACGTCATACGATTGACGAGCAAAAACATTTACTCTTTTTGACATCAGCCCTTAAAAATGACAAGAAAAATTTGGATGATACTGCGTTGGAAAAGAGCCTTTTCGCCTTTAAAGAAGAGCGACGTCAGCGTAAATCGAATCCCGTATCCGCGAGCTCCATGAAGAGTGGCGACATTGATTTGTTTTAACCGCTACGTTGCGCTCTATAGGGTGCTGACATGGCTTTAACGGGTTTTGAGCACTGCGCAACAAACACGTACTTTGATCGTCAGTTCGGTCTTTCTGCGGTTAAGGTATTACCCGGTGAGTATTATGTCACCAACGCTTCGACGCTGATTGTCACGGTTCTGGGCTCGTGTGTGTCGGTGTGTTTGCGTGATAAGGACTTGGGCATAGGAGGGCTTAATCACTTTTTGTTGCCGCAGGACAATTCACCCTATGAGAATCGATTGATTGCCCCTTCAGGACGTTATGGCGTCTATGCAATGGAACTGTTGATCAATCATTTACTCAAGCTTGGTGCTCGTAAACACCGTTTAGAAGCCAAGGTATTTGGGGGTGGGCGTGTGCTCAAGAATATGACCTTTGTGAATGTTGGCAATCGAAATGTTCAGTTTGTTCTTGACCATCTTGCCAGTGAGTCCATTCCCGTGGTGGCACAGGATGTATTGGATACCTACCCCAGAAAAGTGTATTTTTTTCCAAAAACAGGGAGGGTGATGCTGAAAAAAATTCGATCCTTGCACAATACGACGATTCTTGAGCGTGAACAAGCGTATCTGCATGCCATTGCAACTCAACCCATGTCCGGTGCAGTTGATCTGTTTTAATCCATGCGTCGAGTCACAATGCGCAAGTGTTAAATGCAAACAACCTTGTTTCTACCCGTATTTTTCGCTTGATAGAGGGCCTGATCAACTCGTTCAAGCATCCGTTCTGGAACATCAAACGCCTGTTGCAGCGTAATGCCAAAGGAGGCCGTGATTGAGCTGATGGTGCTGTTTGTCGCTTTGTGTTTCACGCGGATGGCCTGAATTTTGTGACGAATGCGTTCAGCCAATGCGAGCGCATTTTCTTGGTTATGTTCGTAAATCAGAATAACGAACTCTTCTCCCCCAAAACGCACACCATCCGCACTTTCGTGGCATTCATCTTTGATAATCTGGCCTAAACACTGAAGAACTTTATCGCCGAGCATATGCCCATAGGTGTCATTGAGCTTCTTGAAGTGGTCGATGTCGAGCATGATCAATGCCAACAGTGGCTTAGGGGTCGAATTGCAAACGCGTGTCAGTGTTTCATCAAAGAAGCGACGGTTGTAGAGATGAGTTAACGCATCGGTATAAACATCTTGACGTGTGGCAGTTAACTCGTCTTGCAGACGTTTGATTTCTTTTTGAGCATCGCTAATCCGTTGTTGAAAGTGGCTTGTCGCTTCTGATACTTTTACGGTATGACTGTAGAGTGATTGTGCGATGCTCTCAAGGGCAGGCGCTTCGTCCGCTTCATGCAATGCATGTAAGCTTTCTTGCAACAGCTGAGTGAAATCATGGGTAGAGGCGACGGCCAACTCTGCTGAATGGTTGAGGCCCGTTGCAACGGAAATCAACGCGGCTTGAAGTTTTTCTGTTTCGCCTAACTCTTGACTGATCAAGTGGCTGCGAAACAGCTTTGTTTCGAGTCCAGCTGGGCATGTGCCGTATTTCTGGATCGTTTGATCTAATTCTTGGTTGAGTCGAGGAAGTTTATGTGTAACATAGGTATACCAAAGTGCATAGTTGAGCGGATGCGGCGGTATTTTGTATTTAACCATAAGGGGGACGGCTTGCCGTAGATACTCGGCAGCTTGTTGTGAATTGTCAGAATACTGCATAGCCCTTCTCAACATCGAGGTTTGAATACATTCATAATCAGATAATAGCATTAATTTACGAACTGGCTACAATAATAAGTACTTAGGGATGTTAAATTGCCTCAATCAAAATTTGGAAGAGACCTGTGAGCGAGTTGTTGAGAGAAGCATCGTTTTGCTTTGATCCCAGAGAGCTGGAAACGCCCATTTGGGTGTTTGATCAGCAGAGGACATATATAATTTGGGCGAATACAGCGGCGCTTACTCTTTGGAATGAGAAAAGCATAGACGCATTAAGACGCTTAACCTATAAGGATCCCTCTCAAGGATTGCTGTCTATTTACGGCGAAAAGTTTCCACGTTATGAGTCTTGGGTGTTTTATGCGCACAATGAGCCCGTTAATGTAAATTGTCATTGCAAACAAATCACATTAAAAAACGGTCAATTGGCTGAGTTAGTTGAAGTGTGCGCGTTAAGTGACATAGCCAGTGATCACATGCTAACGGTGTTTGATGATCAAGGCGTTGTTCTGTCTCGGAATAAGCATGCTGAACGTGTGCATGCGGGAAAAACACGTCTTTCAGAGTACTTCCTACACAGTGCGCAGGGTGAAAGTTTATACACTCAATTGAAAGCATCGGGAGCGGATATCAAAGCGGTTGACCTCCAAGTGTCGAATCAGATATGGCACCAAGTTGGGTTGAAACTCTCTTTCGATATAAAGGCGCGTAAAACTGTTTTTTTGATGCATGAAAAAGACATTACCCGTCAAAAAAGCCACCAAATACAGTTAGAACATGCCATCTATTACGATGCGGTCACGGGCTTACCCAATCGCTATCTGCTGACAGATCAACTTGAACTGGCTTTGCAGTCTTGTAAAAAAGATAAACTCTTAGCGATTGTGTACCTCGATTTAGATCGATTTAAGACTATTAATGATGAGTATGGTACAGATCAGGGCAATCAGCTGCTCATAGAGACATCTCTGCGTCTGAAAAAGTCCTTAAGGACGGGCGATATCTTGGCTCGTTTAGGTGGGGATGAGTTTGTCATTGTTCTCACCAATGTGGGCAGCATGGAAGAGTGTCGCATGGTGTTAGAGCGTTTGTTGTCGGCGATTCGTAAACCGATGAATTTGTCTGGGCATCTGCTCAATATCACCGCAAGCTTGGGTGTGACGGTGTATCCTGATGATTCAGCAGATGCGGATCGTTTAGTCCGCCATGCCGATCAGGCCATGTATCGTGCGAAAGCGATGGGTAAGGACTGTTACCACATTTTCGATACGCAAGAAAGCGAGCAAAATGATTCACAACTAGAATACTTAGCGCGTATTGAGCAGGCCATCGATCAGGACGAAATGGAGCTGTATTATCAGCCGAAAGTGAATATGCGCACTGGAGATGTCCTAGGGGCAGAGGCGCTTATTCGTTGGAATCATCCAGAACACGGCGTCCTGGCCCCCGGAGCATTTTTGCCTGTCATTGAAAATACACCCTTGATTATGAAATTGGATCATTGGGTACTTGAAGCTGCATTCAAGCAGCTATCTTTCTGGAAGTCACAAAACGTTGAGTTGACCCTAAGCGTGAATATTGCGGCGCTTGACTTGCAACAAGATGACTTTTTTGATCGTTTCCAAACCCTAGTAGCGAATTATTCCGATGTGGACGTTCGCCTATTGGAATTGGAAGTGCTTGAAACGGCCGCTTTGGACGATGTTGAAAAAGTGTCACAGGTGATGGAAAAGATTACCCGGCTGGGTGTTCAGTTTTCGTTAGATGACTTCGGAACAGGCTATTCATCCTTAAGTTACTTACGTCGCTTACCTGCTTCGGCACTTAAAATTGATCAAAGCTTTGTTCGTGACATGTTATGGGATGTCGGTGATACGACGTTAGTGCAAGGTGTCATCAGCTTGGCCACGGCCTTTCAGCGCAGTGTCATTGCCGAGGGGGTCGAGTCGGAAGAGCATGGTGAACTCCTTCTGCGTTTGGGCTGTGACATAGGTCAGGGCTATGGAATTTCGCGTCCAATACCGGCGCCTGCGTTTGAGGAGTGGCGGTGTTCATGGCATTCATTCCCGAGTTGGAATGCCTGCCAGAACTTTCCAGTTAACCGTGACAACTTAGCCTTAATATATGCTGAAGTGGAGTTTAGAGGTTGGTTACGTGACGTTCACAAATATGTGAGGGGCACGGTGTCGGAACCTCCCGCATTTTACTTTTTAGAGCATCCTGGCCACTGGGTGAAGAAAGGCCATTTACAGCAGGTCTGCCAACAGCCTGAGTTTATGAATATTGAACCTTTATACGCACGTATTGAGCAAGTCAGTCATGAGCTCTTCTATGGGGCTGTCTCAAGCGAAGAAGACGTACGACTTCGAGTGCTGCAGCATCTTGAGTTATTGAGCCAAGAATTAATTGATCAATTACGCACTTTGTACGTGATTACGAACTGCCAGTGGTAGTGCGTGTGCTAAGCACAGAAGCAAAGGTGCTAAGACTGCTGAGATCAAAGTGCTTGCAGGCGGGGTAGTCGGAGCTGATGCCGAGAACATAACCTTCGGGATGAATGACCGTCACTCCCGCGCCTTGTCCCTTAAGTGACTCTGCTGTTCTTGAGGGGTGGTTGATCGTGGTGTCGCATTCAAAATGCAGGACGTTGCTGCGCAGGCTAATGCGCTGTCCATGGTGTAGGTTTCGATGGCCATGCACCAGAGCAGTGATACCCGCCTGATCCAGTGCGTTAGCGCCCAAGGGAGTGAGCACTGGGTCCATCGAACGGTATTTTGTGCGTATCATATTGCCTAATGCGCCAAAGTAGAGGCGCAAAGGGTCTCCGTCCAGTGCCATCTGATAGGTTTGATTCAGTTGCTTGCACGAATGCTCAGCCAAAAAATTGGCCATTTCATCATCGCAACCTGCATGTAAAAATAAGAAACTGCCCACTTGGTAGCCTAACTGTTGCTGTTCGAAAAACCAAAAAAACTCGCCCTCTGGCGACAAAAATGCCTCCCTCCAGAGATAAATAGCTGCATATATATCACGAAAGCTTAATTGAGCATCTTTGGCATAGCGTTTGAACGCATCGGCTCGATACGCAAGGCGCTCCAGTTCCCGAGCCGTCTGTTGCTCGGTCATGAAGGATTGGGTCGCTTTTTTGAACACGTCTGAGGTGGTGGCGTTTGGTAGTAAGCGTGCTTGGCAGCTGGCTTCATCGGGTAGGGTCTGCAAGACGTCGGCAGACAGTGTGTATTCGTTTAAGAGCTCCTGAAAAAACGGAATAACTTTGCGCCCCAGCCGGATTAATAAATAACGGCTAGCCGGGTGTGATTCGAGAATACTGCGCATGGCAAGCAGCATACGCAGGTCATGATTACCCGCCAGTAGTGTCAGTTTCAGGTTTTGATCGAGCAATGTTTTGAGTAGGCGCAGCACACCTAAATTAGACGGCCCCTTATCAAAGCAGTCACCGCCAATGACTATCTCAAACGCATCCGATGGCAGTGTGAGTCCTAGTGAGCTGTTTGTTGCTCCAAAGGGGGTCATGAGGCCACTGGCGATTAACGAGGCAGTAAACGCCGTTGGGTCAGCATGCAAATCGGTGAAAAAGAAGAGCGGTTTTTTTGGCCAGCCCCAGCGGGTGGGATCTGATAATTGCCGCAGACGATCTTGCGTTGCAGACGCGTTCGTAATTTGCCAGTTACGTCCCTGTGCACTGGGATCTAGCCAAGGTTCGATATGTATAGGTAGGCTTAAATCCGGCAGGTCATGTTGTGAATACCGGGTCTGATCTGCGGGGGAAAGCCAAGGCAACATATCAGGCACTCAATTCTTGGATAGCATAGTCGGCATAGATCGAGGCAACATCTATTCCGCACCCCATTTTAGCCCCTTTGAAGCCCCCCAGTGTGGACACTTCAAATACAACAGGTCCCTCAGGCGTCATGGCAATATCAACGGTTGCAAAGTCTAGATTAAATGCAGACTGTGCACGCTCGGCAATGCTCAGAGTCTGGTTGTCCGGCGTATAGGGTGCATAATGACCGCCGCTATGAATGGTCGTATTCCACGTGTGCTGGGCTGCAACCCGCGCATAGGCACCGATGAACTGGCCTTTTAGAAAAATCAGGGCCATGTCTTGTCCACCTAACTCGATTTTTTTCTGAACATATAAAATGGGGTGGCGGGCTTTGTAGCGGTTAAGTTCAAGGATCAGCTCATCTTTCGACTGTTGCGCGCACAGTATCTGCATACCTCTTGCTTTCGTCGAAAATAAAGGCTTGATGACAACACTGTTCCATTCGAGTATTTTCGTAAGAGCGCTATCAACGGACTCCGTAATTAAGGTTTGTGGCATGGGAATTTGATGGTTACGCAGGGTCACTGAACAGGTTAATCGATCCAATAGACGAATTAAACTGTTTGCGTTGCTGAATACCCGAACGCCACATGCCTCAGCCACCCGCAGAAGCTCCAAGCGCTCAATACTAACATGACCAAAATCAGAGCCAATTTTCTTGATGATTATGCCATCGAGTTCACATAGATTGTGTCCTGCGAAGGTGACGCAACCTTGTGTCAGATTCAGTTCGAGCTTTGCCAGTTCAATGACTAACCGAAAACCCGTTCGTTTTTCAATTTCGTTGGCGAGGACTTCGGTCGACCATTTGCCAGGGATGCCGACGACTCCAATTTTAAGACTGCTCATGAAGTACATCCTTGAAAGGTAAACGGTACTGATGGAGCGGTGTACCATCGTGTTGAACGATATGGTTGAGTAGAACAATACCTTTATCAAACAGATAGTTTGCGTGAGTTGCATCAAGAATAAAACGAGTTGAGGTGATGAGGCTACGGGCAAGGCCTAGAGCCATGCGCACTTCAAACGTCGGATCATTTTGCTCCTGAGCAAACTGCTGTGCAATTGAAAACATCGAAGCCGCCGTCTCATTTACACGCACTTTTGACATTTCATCAAATAAAGGCAAACGCAACGCGGAGACAATAAATACCGTGACGTCTTGAACGTAATCCATGTGTCTTGAACGATGTAGGTCAATAAATCGAATTTGTTTGTGCGTATCGTCGTACAAAATGTTGTCCAGATTGAAATCGCCATGAATATAGACTGAAAAAGGGCAAGAGAGCTGATTATCAATCTGTTCGGCTTTTGAAAGGAGTGCTTTGAGGCTGAAAGGCGTGTGTGCCTTGAGTTGCTCATTAAAGCTTGAATGTATGTTCAAAATAGCCGGTAAGCGCTTTTTGAGTTGCTGAATAAACAAAGGAAAGGCCTTTTCTTTTCGGCGTGTGGATACCCAGATACGCGGTAACATCTGACTCATTTTTTCTAATCCGCGTTTAAGCTCTTCTGCACTATCCTGAAGGAGCATTTGTTCTAAGGTTTTGCCAGGTAAGTGCTCAATGATGAGCGCACCCGAGCTACCTTGGTGATGGTGCGACAAAATCTGCGGGGCGATGCCCGGGAAAAGAGAGTTCCAGCGTTGTAAGCCTCTGCGCTCTTCTTGAACTTTCCGTAACTCTCCTTCCTTGAGTACACCAATAAAATGATCATCTTCTTCATTGGTGATTGCCGAAATGGCGCTGCCAGACCGCGTTTCAGCGATGGTTTCCAGTGATAAGCTGTCCCACGCCTGATGTCCCAGTGTAGAGACCATGGCTTGTAAGGATAAAAATTGCTTCATGTTCATGGGTTGCCCCAAGAGCACAGCAATCAGAGACTCGCTAATATTGACGAGAGATTCTCCCATCTCTAAGAAATAGCGTGCGAGAAACAAGCTGCTAATTAAGGACTCTGTCTCTTTCTTTCGTTTTAAGGCCTTAAGATGAGCATTGAGTGTCTTTTTATAGAAGTGTGCGAGTTTTTGTTTGACTTGTCCGATGCGTAAGGCATCTTGCGTGTCATTGGAGCTGAGAATCCCTTCAACTTGTTTAAGCGCGGTCTCGATGCGCTCCAGTTGTTTAGAATATTTATGCTTGGTTAGCATTTTATGGGTGTTCAGCTGTTGAAGCTCACGAGCGGCGTCTCGGCATAGGCTGGCAATGCGCTCTAATTCATCGGCAATATCGCCTGCCGCCTTCAACGACTGAGCATCCAGTGACTGTTTTTCTTGAAAAGCCTTCAGACAGCGCGCATGAACACGCTGCTTTAGGTTATAACTATGACCACTGCGCTCCGTAATTGACTTCATCAGCGCCGTCGATGGAGTCTCAACAAGGGTCATCAGGTTTTGCAGTTGTGTGCGAACTTCAGCCAGTAAAAATACAAGCTGCGTTTTGACTTCGCTAGGCAGCGCCAGATTCATAGCTCTATCTCAAGATTGAACAGGACGTTAATCATAACGATAGAGCCACTGGATCGCTACCCATGGTCAAAAAGTGTTGATCGTTTAGAGTTGTATTGCCAGCCGTGTTCCTTGATCGATGGCACGTTTCGCATCCAGTTCATTCGCTTTATCGGCTCCTCCAATTAAATGGACCGGTTTGTCAGAGAGGTGTTCAACCAACGTGCGATTGGGTTCCTGGCCAGCACAAATGACGATGTGATCGACCTCAAGACACATAGCTTCGCCTTTCACCGTCAAATGCAGTCCTTGATCATCAATGCGCTGATATTCACAGGCATTGAGCATTTTGACGCCTCGTTTGCTGAGACCTGCTCTGTGTGCCCATCCTGTGGTTTTACCCAGTTGGGCACCCACCTTGGAGGCTTTTCTCTGCAATAGAAAGACGTCTCGTGCGGCGGGATGAAAAACGGGCGTCACATTTTCCACAGAGCCTCTGGCTTGCATAGACATGTCTACGCCCCATTCTTGCATGTACTGTGGAATATTAAGACTGCTGGACTCGCCCTGGTGTATCAGGTATTCCGCTAGGTCAAAGCCGATGCCTCCAGCGCCAATGATGGCGACCCGTTGGCCCACCTTGGCGCCTTGCATCACATCGAGATAGCTAAGGACGGTTGGATGGTCAATGCCTTGAATATCAGGCGTCCGCGGCTGTATCCCAGTGGCCAGAATGACTTCATCAAAGTCAGAGTCATTGAGCAGGCTTGCACTCACCTGTGTGTTAAGTTGTAGATCGACAGAGGTGAGCTCAAGTTGGCGCTTAAAGTAACGCAGCGTTTCGTAAAACTCTTCTTTGCCGGGAATGCGTTTTGCAATGTTGAATTGCCCACCTATCTCGGACGCTGCATCAAAGAGTGTCACGGAATGACCACGTTTGGCTGCTGTGATCGAAAATGCCAAGCCAGCAGGCCCTGCACCAATCACTGCTAGCTTTTTAGGCTTGAGCGTAGGTGTAATTATGATTTCAGTTTCATGGCAGGCTCTGGGATTGACTAAGCAGCTTGTCAATTTGCCTGCAAAGATATGATCAAGACAGGCCTGGTTGCAGCCTATGCATGTGTTGATCTCATCGGCTCTTCCTTCAGCGGCTTTGTTGATAAACTCAGGGTCGGCAAGAAAGGGGCGAGCCATGGAGACCATGTCAGCATCCCCTCTTGCCAGCACCGCCTCGGCGACATCGGGCATATTGATTCGGTTGGAGGTGATTACCGGGATAGACAAGGATTTGCGAATCTGTGCGGTCGCCCAAGTAAACGCCGCACGCGGAACTTTCGTTGCGATGGTTGGAATGCGAGCTTCATGCCAGCCGATGCCTGTATTAATAAGTGTCGCGCCCGCGTTCTCCACGGCTTGTCCGAGTTCGACGATTTCATCGTGACTGCTGCCGCCTTCAACAAGATCTAGCATCGATAGTCGATAAATAATGATAAAATTCGAGCCGACGGCTTGACGAACACGTCGAACGATTTCGATCGGGAAACGGATGCGTTGCTGATAGTCGCCACCCCATGCGTCGTCACGTTGATTGGTGCGTTGGGCGATGAATTGGTTGATCAGATAACCTTCAGATCCCATAATTTCCACGCCATCGTAGCCGGCTGTTTGTGCAAGTAGCGCACAGCGCTCGAAGTCTTGGATTTGCTTTTCCACATCTTCGCTGGTTAAGGCTTTGGGTGTAAATGGGTTGATGGGGGCTTGAAGGGCAGATGGTGCGACCAGTTTTGGGCTATAGGCATAGCGTCCAGTGTGCAGTATTTGCATGCATATTTTGCCTCCTTCTTGGTGAACGGCGTGCGTAATGATGCGGTGCTTCTCAACATCGTCAGGATTTGAAAGCTGTGCGGATCCACTGTGAACAACCCCTTCGCTATTGGGCGCAATACCGCCGGTGACAATCAGGCCAACGCCACCACGGACTCGCTCGGCATAAAAGGCCGCCATGCGCTCAAATCCGTGTGGGGCCTCTTCTAGACCTAGATGCATTGAGCCCATTAACACGCGGTTTTTTAATTGGGTGAAACCAAGATCTAGCGGACTGAATAGATGTGGATAGAGCGAGTGAGTCATGACGAGTTTCCTGTTATTGATCTTATCTGGACAGTGTCAAGATAGAGGTGTATTTTGACACTGTCAAGATTAAGGAAGTATTTTAGATGATGAGTAATCAAAAACAGCACTATCATCACGGTGATTTGTATAAATCATTACTAGATGCGGCAACAAAGTTGCTGCGTGAAGGGGGGGTAGAGGCTTTATCAATGCGTAAGCTAGCCGATCGTGTGGGTGTATCGCGTATGGCACCTTACCATCATTTTAAAGACAAAAATGATTTACTCTGTGCCATTGCCGAACAAGGGTTTCGCTTACAAGAAGGCTGCTTATCTGAATGTGAAGTGTTGCCAACGGCAGCCGCGTTAAAGACCTATGTATTGACCTATATTCGCTTTTCTCAAGAGCATGCCGAGACGTATGACTTGATGTTTGGACGCGATATCTGGAAAACAGGAGTGCCAACGGAGTCCTTAAAACAGGTTTCAAAAGTTACGTTTAAGCGTTGGCTTGACTGGATTGAGCGACTGCAAAGAGAGCGGGTGTTAAGCGCTGACGACTCAGCCTGAGAGTGGCTCAGTCAAGTTGGGCGGGTCTACACGGTTTGTGTCGTCTTTTTAATGATGGTATTTATTTGAATCCAGAGGATTTAGACGCAATCGCGTGTACTTTGGTGAATTCTTGGCTGGAGCCTAGCAGCATTAAACGTTAGTTCATGTAAGGTTCAGTGAAACATGCGTACTATGCGGTATATTCTTTAGGTATCAATTTCTTAGGTCAACAGTCCTCAGCAAAAGAGCATTGAAACGGATTCGTGGTGCTCGCATTGTATTAATGGGTCGAGGGTTTTATACTGCTTAAGAGCTTGGACGGTCGTGCTGAGAGGTGTTGTGAAACTGGACTCCAACGCAAAGCAGGTGTTACGCCACAAATGTAATGCTCTGTTTTTGTCATTCATTGATGATGTCGTCGATCATTTTTTTGCGAGCGTACCTGCACATCTAAAAGAAGCGGGTCTTCAAGCGGACTCCCTTCGTGAATCCTCGTATTTTATTAAGCTTGCCAATGATTTTGATATTCTCAAGCCCACTATTTCCAAAAAATTCAAAGCGCTTTTGCACGAACGTATTCAATCCGACTCAACGGAGACTCCCTCATTTTTAGGCAGTTCCGATACGGCTGTGCTTGAACTGGTGGATGAAACGGAGTTTGATGATTGGCTAAAAATTGCAACGGTCAGCGAAGCGTTAGAAGCCAAATATTCGCAGCCTATGTTGGATTTTGAAGCCCGATACGGTGTAGTTTTAAATCTAACACTTGATCGAAACAACAATCCGTTTGGGCCCCGTTTGGTGTGTCGTTCTTTCCAAGAGGCGATTAAGGATGAAGACTTTAATAATCCGATTCGCGCGATTTTGTATACAGCTTTAGGGCATTCGTTAGAGCAAGACTATCCGGGTTTTTTGCAACACTTAGCTACGATTTTAGAAGATATCACACCGCCTTTAGAGGTTAAAAAGCCAACAGAGCGGCCTGCCGAGTTGGATTTGCCGAAGCCGATGGTTCAGTCAAGACCTGAATCAAGAGTGGCTGAGTCAGATGCGTCTTATACGACCAAACGAACTGAAAACAGTCGATCCAATGCTGAATCCAGTTTTGCCCAAATTCTAGAGCTTTTAGATCAAGAGTCATCGCCTCTGCCTGCGTCTGCTGTTGGGCGATCAAGTCAAGCATCTGCAATTGATAATTCAATCCGGGTGTTGTCTCGCTTAACGGCCGTGTTGAACAATACACGTCAAACCTTGCTCAGCCGAGAGGAGCCAGCGGCAAACACGCGAGCTAGGCCAGTAGGCTATTCTACAGGCCAGACAGCGCCAATGGATGAAATTTTGGCTGGGATAGAAAGCATGTCGGCGGGACATCTGACTCGAAGTCAGCCTGCTGCACAGTCCCCAGCCGAGCAGTTACAGGCCTATTTGTCGGTGAATGCCGGCCAAGCTCGATCGATTCCTGCACACCAAGCCGAAGTGCTCAATGGTGCGGCGCGTTTATTTACCCGTGCGCGGTCTGAGCATGATGAGGCATCTGACATCGATAGTCTGCTCAAACGCTTAGAGCGGCCCTTGTTAAAACTTATGCTGAAAGATCTCGATTTCTTGATGAGCGATGCCCATCCTGCACGAGATGTTGTGAACCTCATTGATCAATTTGCGATGGCGGCGGATTCGAAAGGGCGCTTTTTTGATGCAAAGCTGAGGCGTTTCTTGGCGCTGCAAGTAGATTTAGTGGACCGAGAGTTTTCCAAAAACCCTGATGTATTCAGTCAGGTCAGAGATAAACTTCAGAAAGTTATTCAACCAATTCGTAAAGCGCGTCGCAATCGTGTGTTTCGTACTCAGCAGCGTTATGAGTCACAAAATGTACTGCGCAATGCAAGGGAGCGAGTCGATGCGTTCTTAGAAACGCGCTTAGGAGGGGAGCGAATTCCCGTTCTTATTGTTCGTTTACTTGAGCTGGGTTGGCGCCAATACCTTGTGCTTATGCAACTGCATACGGATGCAGAAAAGCGCAAACACGCCATAAGCGTGTTTGACTTGATGTTAAAGCGGTTAATGCAGGAGCCCGTCTCAGGGACCTTTTCAGCCATGGAACTCGCCGAAGACATCACACAAGGATTGATTAGCGTGGGGGCCGATGCACATGAAATTAAACCCTTGCGTTTATCCTTGTTAGCCGCTTTGACTCAGCCCGAAGGCCTTGTCGAGTATGTTGAGGTGCCGCGCCGGTCGGTACCTGATTTGAGTGAAACTAAACTGGCCATTACTAAACATTTGGATATTGGTCATTGGTGGTTGTTTTTAAAAGATGAGCGTTGGGTGCCGATGCAGTTGATTTGGCAAGCCCGCTCAGGAGGTCTACTTGGATTTGTTGATCGCTCTGCATCTGAACAGCAATCTCTGACACTCGATGAACTGTCTGAACGCGTAGCTCAAGAAACAGCACGAGAAAATGAAAAGCAGTCATTACCCCTGTTGGAGCGTTCAGAATATGCGTTATTTGATGAGTCCTATCGAGATTTGATTCATCAGGCACTGCATGATCCCGCAACGGGCTTGGCAAATCGTAAAGCATTATTCAGAAGAATGAATGCGGCAGCAGCAGATGCTAGTGCCTTGGGTCATTCCTGTTTGTGTCAAATTGAGTTTGATCAGACAAGAGTTGTGTACAGTAACTGTGGTATGGATGCTGGAGATCGTTTACTGAAAGACTTAGCCAGCAAGATTGAAGATCTTCTGTTGCCTTCTCAACAAGTGTCAGTAGTGAACAGCGATACGTTCATCCTGTTGCTTCCTGATGTAGTTGAGGCACAGGGAAGAGAAATTGCCATGCAGATAGTGGCACGGTTAGCGGATTATCGATTTGAACACGATCGAGAAATATACAGCATTGGTTTAAATATAGGACTAGTTGAATATACCCCATCACTCATGAGCGTGGATGCTGTTCTTCGCCAAGCAGATTCAGCGTGTTTAGCGGCCAAATCTGAAGGTCGCAATCGCTACCGAGTGTATGAGTCGTACGATGCTCAGTTACAAGCACAGGAGGCACTCAAAGAGTGGGCTGGACGAATCGATCGTATTATTGAAAGTAATGGTTTGTATTTACGTTGTCAGAAAGTCGCTCCGGTGGACGAGACGGCTGGACTTCTGCCGTATTATGAGGTTTTACTGGGCATTCGTGATCATGGTGCCCATGTGGTGTCATTTAGTACAGAAGCAAAAGTTGAAAATATTCAGCCAGCAGATTTTTTTCCGGCGGTAGAACGCTGGAAACGCTCACATGAAATCGATCTATGGGTCTTGGCGCAAGTATTTGACTGGATACGTCAAAATCGACAGTATTTTGATCAGATAGGTGGATTTGCGATTAATTTATCTGCACAGTCACTGAGCAATGCAGCCGTGTTGGAGTATTTGCGCCAGCAGTTGAGTAATCATGATCTACCCATGAATAAAATTACCTTTGAGATTACCGAAACGGCTGCGATTGATAGCTATGCGAAAGCACGTGAGTTTATGGCACAAGTTGGTAGCTTTGGTTGTCAATTTTCGTTGGATGATTTTGGGACAGGCTTTGCGTCTTATTCACATCTTAAGAATCTGAAGGCTCACTCTTTGAAAATCGATGGTAGCTTTGTGAAGGATATAGTGGATAATCCCGCGGATTATGCCATGGTGAAGTCAATGAATGAGATCGGTCATTTTCTGGGCATGAAAACGGTCGCTGAATTTGTTGAGTCGCCCGCTATTCTTGAGAAATTGAAAGAAATTGGTGTCGATTATGCTCAGGGATATGCTGTCCACAAGCCGATTCCGGTCACTGAGTTGTTGAAAGAAGAATTTAATGCCCCTATCCAACCAGTTGACCCCATTTAGCCCCTTTATTAGTGCATTGCCTGCCAAATAAGTTGGAAAGCTAAAAGCGTAAGAATTAGATTGAAGAGTAACCCAAAGCGTTTGTCCGTTAGGGTCTTGAGCACTTTAATTCCCACCCAATTTCCGATCGCCCCACTGATAATCATCAGTAGCATCAAACCTAGCCACTCGCTGAAAACGAATCCAGCTGCACCGAATACAAAGGCCTTTGGTAAATGTTGGATGCTCATACAGGCGGTAAAGTTGGCGACAGTTAAAAAACGATTACCCTTGTGTTGTTGCTTTACAAATGCGGCAACAAGCGGTCCTGTGGCTCCAGCAAACATGCTTATAAAGGTCGTGATCGCTCCTGCGATAAACGTCCCTACACGCCCTAAACCAATGGGAGGGATTTTGGGGCAGCAGAGAAAAAGAAATAAAACCGGCAATGCTTAACTGCAGCATAGAGATTGGGAGCTGGACAAGGAAGTGGCTGGCCAACACAGCTCCTAAACAAGCCCCCGGTGTAAATGTGGCCAGCAGTTTCCAATCAATATGTTGCAACGTCATGATGGCACGATTGAAATTTGATCCCAGTTGAACCATGCCGTGCACAGGAATTACAGCGGCGGGTGGCATCGAAATTGCCATAAGAGCGAGCAGTAAAACACCGCCCCCTACACCAATGCTGGACGTGATTGCCGCCGTGAATCCGGCGGCAATCACCAAAAAAATACCCATCCAAGGGGCGATTTCAGCAGGGAGCAGCCATTCCATTTACAACGCCTCCAAGCGAGCAAAACCGGCAACTAGCCACTTGCTGCCTTCATTATCAAAGTTCACTTGAATGCGGGCTTTTGGGCCAGACCCTTCGTAGTTAACGATGAGTCCTTCACCAAACTTGGGGTGTAAAACGCGTTGTCCTAAGTTGAAGCTTAATCCCGGAACACTTGTTTGTGCTAAACTAGGTGACTGAAAAAGCGAGCTTTTATTTGAATTCTGACCGCTGCTGAAGGGGCGTCGAACATTCGCGTTCAAGCGAACCTCTTCAAGTAATTCGTCTGGAATCTCTTTGATAAATCGGGATGGGCGATTGTATTTTTCTTGTCCATGCAGACGGCGTGATTCTGCCAGAGTGAGGTAAAGCTTTTGCATGGCTCGGGTAATGCCGACATAGCACAGTCGACGCTCTTCTTCTAAACGCCCAGGCTCTTCCGCTGACATGCTGTGAGGAAACAAGCCTTCTTCCATGCCCGTTAAGAAGACAAGAGGAAACTCAAGTCCTTTTGCGGAGTGAAGTGTCATGAGTTGCACACCATCAGCATGAGTATCGGCTTGGGCTTCACCCGCATCCAGTGCGGCTTGATCGAGAAATGCAGACAGTACATTGGCGTTTTCGTCGCTATTTTCCCGCTCCCACTGTCCCGAGAATTGTCGGGCAGCGGTTACCAGCTCGTCTAGGTTTTCAATGCGGGATTGCCCCTTTTCACCTTTTTCCTTTTCATGATGCTCAATCAAGCCAGAGATTTTAATGACGTGGTCGGTTTGCTCGTGCAGCTCCAGTCCTTCGGTTTCAGTGCCCATTTGGTTGACTAAGTTAAGGAATCCTTGCAGCGCATTGTTAGCGCGCGCTGGCAAGACCTTCAACTCAACGATCTCATTGGCTGCGCGCCACATGGCGATGTTCTCTTGGCGAGCACGTTCGCGAATGAGTTCAATTGTGCGCGTTCCAATACCCCGTGTTGGCACATTGATAACGCGCTCCATCGCCGTGTCATCTTCGCGGTTGGCAATCATGCGTAGGTAGGCCAGTGCATTTTTTATTTCGAGGCGGTCATAAAAGCGTTGTCCGCCGTAAATACGATAAGGCACTCCACTGCGAATGAGTGCTTCCTCGAGTACTCGGGATTGGGCGTTGGAACGATAGAGGATAGCGCTTTCATCACGTCGGTTGCCCTGCTCAATCCATTTTTCAATTTGGTCGACAATAAAACGGGCTTCATCTTGTTCGTTGAATGCGCTGTAGACCGATACCGCTTCACCTTCGCGACCTTCGGTCCAGAGTTTTTTCCCTAAGCGTCCGGTGTTGTTCTGAATGATGGCATTGGCTGTTTGCAGAATGCGGTTGGTGGAGCGGTAATTCTGCTCAAGGCGGATGGTGTCTGTTTCAGGGAAATGATCGGAGAGGGTTTGAATATTTTCAATCCGCGCCCCACGCCAGCCATAAATAGACTGGTCATCGTCGCCCACGGCCATGAGTTTCTGTTCGCCTTGGCAAAGCAGCCTTAACCAACCGTATTGAATGGCATTTGTATCTTGGAACTCATCGACTAAAACATAGCGGAATCTTTCTCGATAATGCGCCAATAGAGAAGGGGATTTATCCCTGAGAAGTTCTAATGAGCGTAGCAGAAGCTCACCAAAGTCGATCATACCGCCGCGCTCACAGGCGGTCTCGTAGGCGCTGTATAGATCGATCATGGTTTGTTGGAAAGGATCGGCTGTTCGGTCAAGATGTTGACTGCGTAAGCTTCATCTTTTTGCGCATTAATAAACCATTGAACTTGGCGCGGCGGCCAGCGTGTATCGTCCAGATTCATTTCTTTACACAGACGCTTAATCAGTCGAAGCTGGTCATCACTGTCCATGATTTGAAAGTTGTCTTTCAACCCCGCTTCTTTCCAATGCGCGCGCAGCATCCGATGCGCAAGTCCGTGGAAGGTTCCCACCCACATGCCGTGTGAGTTGATCTTTAACAACTCTTCAATACGGCCACGCATTTCTCGTGCCGCTTTGTTGGTAAAGGTAACCGCCATAATCGAAAATGGAGATAGGCCTTCTGTTTCAACAAGCCATGCAATACGGTGAACCAGTACTCGCGTCTTACCTGAGCCAGCACCCGCAAGGACCAAAAGGTTTTTAACAGGGGCAGTTACCGCTTGACGCTGAGCATCGTTCAGCGAATCAATAATATGAGTGACGTCCATTAGCCTTCAACATTGAGTAAATTGATACGTTAACGCAAGACAGCCGGGGTTTTAATCCTCGACAGTAAAATTTGCTTGTATTGATTAGGGTCTTTGAGTTTCATCGCCCCCCCTTGACGAGAAGCCTGAGCTATCCCTAACCAAGGAATCAGCCTTGAAAGCCAAAAGCGCATGGCGGCTGTTCGTGTTAAGACTGGCCAAGCCATTGCCTCGTCATCTGTAAATGCGCGAATGCTGGCATAGCCTTCTAATAAGGCCTTTTCTCGAATAGGGTCTAGTGTACAGTCTGTATTGCAACACCAATCATTAGCGACAATGGCTAAATCATAGAGCTGATAGGCGGTTGCGGCATTGTACATATCCAGAATCGCCACTAGGGCATCGTCTTTAAACAGGGCGTTGTCATGAAACAAATCCCCATGAATAACACCCATAGGAAGATTTAACTTGGCGTCTCTTAGCTGGTCAAAAGCGCGGACTTCTTGTTTTAACAGGGCGCTGTCTTGTGCATCCAATAAATGAGAAATTGCCTCGCTCTCACGACGCCACCAAAAAACACCACGATGTGCTTGGCGTGTTAAATAAAAATCAGCACCAGCCTCGTGGAATTTGGCAAGAGCCTCTCCAATTTGAAAGCAATGAGTGGCTTTGAGTTGTGTGGCAGGTACATCCGCACCAAAGAAGCGCGGTTGCAGTAATGCCGGTTTCCCTTTGAGTTGCTTGAGTGCAATGCCATTCTGATCTTTGATTGCGTAAGGTACGGCAATATTCCGTGCCGCCAGCCATTGGCCGAGTTCAACAAAGAAGGGCATTTCCTCCAGTGACAGTTCCTCAAAAATGGTGAGGACATAATCATGGATAGCATCGTCTTTGTTGAGCGTCACAAAGTAATTGGTGTTTTCAATCCCACCCTCAATGCCTTGATAGCTGACGAGTGTGCCAAGATTGAAATCAGTCAAAAGAAGCGTAAGCTCTTCGGTCGTAATTGAAGTATAAACAGCCACTGCGTCGTTCCTACCAGGTGAAAATAACCCATTTTGGGATGAGTACAGTGGACTCTCCAACACGAATCAAATCACCTCCCTCTCCTTTAGGGACGAGGTAGTAAGCAGGTCCAACGCCAGGTACCACCTTGATCTCCTTCAAAATACCGTTTACCCGATATTCGAAGTAAGTCGCTTCGCCATCATTACGAATGACGATTTGTTCCTCTTCCTCGAAGCTGTTTTGGGCTTGAAGAGATCCGAGCGTTAAGCAGCTTAATAAGGCAAGGAGTAAGAGTTTTTTGCCCATTTTGTATTTCCCGTCAGTTTCAGCGTGTAATTTGATATGATTGTGAACCTTGATACGATTCACGGCAACCAGCAAAGCGGAATTAACCATGAGTGAACAGCACCCACCTATTATTTTAGTCGACGGCTCGTCGTATTTATACCGCGCATTTTTTGCGTCACAGCAGGCCGACTTACGCACTCGAGATGGTTTTCCCACGGGTGCTGTGCGGGTGGTCACGTCGATGTTACGGAGTTTGTTAAAACTCTATCCGAACAGTCCACTCACCGTTGTCTTCGATGCCAAGGGTAAAACCTTCCGAGACGATATTTATACAGAGTATAAAGCGAATCGACCATCAATGCCTGATGATTTACGACTGCAAGTCGAGCCTATTCATCAAATTATACGTGCGATGGGCATTGAAGTATTGGTTGAAGACGGTGTCGAAGCCGATGATGTGATTGGAACCTTGGCGTGCGAAGCCTCCCGTCAACAGCGTCCCGTAATTATTTCAACGGGTGATAAAGACATGGCTCAGTTAGTGAATGAGTATGTCACCCTAATCAATACAATGAACGACACAGTGCTGGATGTCGAGGGCGTTAAGCAAAAGTTTGGTGTGGAGCCTGAGTTAATTATTGATCTGCTGGCACTGCAAGGCGATAAGGTTGATAACATTCCCGGAGTGCCAGGTGTCGGCGAAAAAACAGCCTTGGCGTTGCTGCAAGGCATCGGTGGTATCCATGCCTTGTATGAACATTTAGATAAAATAGCGGGCTTAGGTTTTCGGGGTTCGAAAACTATGGCCGCAAAGCTCGAAGAGCATAAAGACGCAGCCGAGTTATCCTACCTGCTGGCCACGATAAAAACAGACGTGCCTTTGCATATCAAGCTTGAAGATATACCTTGTCCGACCCCTGATGTGTCGGCTTTATTAGATCTTTTCAAGCAGTTTGAATTTAAAAGTTGGATTGTGGAACTTGAGGCGACTGTTCAAGGAGGGGAGTCGCATTCTGTAGAATCCAATGAAAACCCCTTCTCCGCTGTGATAGAAACCCAATATGAAACGGTGTTGACTTGGGAGCAGTTTGAACACTGGCGTGTACGCCTAGAAGGTGCCGATGTTTTCGCCTTAGACACTGAAACCACTAGCTTGAACTATATGGAAGCCGAGTTAGTGGGTCTATCCTTCGCCGTCAAAGCGGGCGAGGCTGCCTATTTGCCCTTAGCACATGACTACGTTGGTGCACCCACCCAGTTAGATCGTGCTAAGGTCCTAGAGGCCCTTAAGCCGTTATTGGAAGAGCCTACAAAAGGCAAAATAGGCCAGCATATTAAGTACGATATGAATGTTCTAGCGCGTTATGGAATCGAGCTGCGCGGTGTTGTATCCGATACCATGCTTGAATCCTACATCCTTAACTCCACCGCAGGCCGCCATGATATGGACAGTCTTGCAGATCGGTATTTAGGAGTAAAAACCACTTCATTTGAGGAGATTGCGGGGAAAGGCAAGCATCAACTGACCTTCAATCAAATTGATATGGACATCGCTACCCCTTATGCCGCAGAAGATGCCGATATCACCCTGCGTTTGCACCAGTCGCTAGAGCCGAAACTGAGCGCTGAGTCTCGTTTGCTGGATGTGTTGCGAGAGATAGAGGTTCCTTTGATTCCTGTTCTTGCTCAGATTGAGCGCCAAGGCGCAAAGGTGGATGCGACACTTCTAGCCAAACAAAGCCAAGAGCTTGACGTTAGGTTGCATGAGTTAGAGCAGCAGGCATATGCCTTAGCGGGGGAAACCTTCAATTTAGGCTCACCTAAACAGTTGCAGGTTATTCTTTATGAGAAGCAGGGTATTCCTGTGACCAAGAAAACACCCAAGGGCGCACCATCAACCGCGGAAGAGGTGTTGCAGGACTTGGCGTTAGACTATCCTTTACCCAAGGTCATTATTGAACATAGAGGCTTGAGTAAACTCAAGTCAACCTATACCGATAAATTACCGGTAATGATCAATCCACGCACCGGAAGAATCCACACCTCGTACCATCAGGCTGTAACCGCAACGGGACGTTTATCCTCCTCAGACCCCAATTTGCAAAACATTCCAGTGAGAACGCAGGAAGGGCGGCGGATTCGTCAGGCCTTTGTAGCGCCCGAGGGCTATAAAATTCTAGCAGCCGATTACTCTCAAATTGAACTCAGGATAATGGCGCATTTGTCGGATGATGAAGGTCTGCTGAGTGCCTTTGCCAAGGGAGAGGATATACATAAGGCCACGGCGGCCGAGGTGTTTGCTGTACCGTTGGAGGAGGTTTCTGCAGATCAGCGGCGCAGTGCAAAAGCGATTAATTTCGGATTAATTTACGGTATGTCAGCGTTTGGTCTTGCGAAACAGTTGGGCGTTGGGCGAAATGAAGCACAGCGATACATCGACCATTATTTTGAAATGTATCCCGGTGTGCAACGCTATATGCAGAATACCCGAGCCCAGGCAAGCGAAAAAGGGTATGTCGAAACCCTGTTCGGGAGACGACTGTATTTACCTGAGATTAATGCTAAAAACGCAATGCGTCGACAGGCGGCCGAGCGAACAGCGATTAATGCGCCGATGCAGGGCACCGCTGCGGATATTATTAAGCGGGCGATGATAGAGGTTCACGCCTGGTTAGCCAGTTCAGGGTTGGATGCGAAAATGATTATGCAGGTTCACGATGAATTGGTATTCGAAGTGAAAGCGGACGCTGTGCCTGAGTTGACCGAACAGATTCAACGTCTCATGGCAGGTGCAGCTCAACTCAATGTGCCCTTATTGGTTGAGGTGGGGGTCGGTGACAATTGGGAAGAGGCTCACTAACAACAAGCCTTCCATAGACGGGAACTTTGACATGGCAGATGACTCAAAAAAATGGGTCATCTGTGAAATCTAAAGTGCCTAATAGAGAAAGGTGACTCTTTAACGTAGTCTACGCATGCCCTCAGAGCCGTTTTCCCCTTCGGCTCTGAGGGACTCTTTCCGAATAGGGTCAAGATGGATCGTTGGCGATGTCTTGATCATCTGAAGAGAAAAGCAGTTCTGTGAGTCTTGCTCTTAGCTCATCTATGCCTTGGTGTTTCAGCGCAGAGAAGGTTTGTAACGAAACCCTATCTCCTAAGCGCTTTTCCAACTGAGATTTAAGCTTTAGCAGCGTGCTTTGAGCAGGTCCCCTGGTTAATTTATCCGATTTCGTCAGCAGGACATGCAAAGGCATCCCGGTTCGCTCACACCAACCCACCATCATTTCATCAAATTCTTTCATGGGATGACGGATGTCCATTACCAGCACAACGCCCTTTAGTGCTTCTCGATGTTGAAGATACGCATCAAGGTGTTTTTGCCAATGCGTCTTCATGGCGACTGGTACTTTAGCATAACCATACCCGGGTAGGTCGACGATTCGATACCCTGGAATGTTAAGGTTGAAGAAGTTTATCAGCTGTGTTCGTCCAGGGGTTTTTGAGGTGCGCGCTAATTTTCCATTTTGTGTTAATGAATTGATTGCACTGGACTTTCCGGCGTTTGAACGACCTGCAAAGGCAACTTCAGCGAGGCTGTCATCAGGGCATTGATTGAGTTTATCAGCGCTGACACAGAAGGTTGCGCTGTTAAAATGGAGTATTTGATGAGCATCGGACATTCGTTTATCACTATGGTAGGATCGTCACACAGAACAAAGGCGTTCCAGTTTGTGAGGATATTAGTTTATAATACGACCAATTTTACCTGCGAACTGAGTTAAGCTCTAGTCAGAGTAGGCAAACATTTATAAGGTTAGTGGCGATAAGTCCAATCAAAGCTAGCTTAACGATAATTTACTAGCAAGAGTCCGGGTCAAGTCAATGAACAAATTACTGATCAGCTTACTGATAAGCGTTGGAATCACCGGTGTTGCGCATGCCGCTGGTGGTAATGCAACTGCAGGTGCATCGAAAGTAGCCGTGTGTGCGGCTTGCCATGGTGCCGATGGCAACAGCCCAATGGGAGCCTTCCCAAGCCTCGCTGGGCAAAACTCGCGTTATCTGCTTAAGCAAATGCAAGATCAGTTGAGTGGCGCTCGAGTGATTCCTGAAATGACAGGGCTGCTGAACAACCTTTCAGATCAAGACTTGCGTGATATTGCTGCGTTTTATGCTAACCAACGTACAACCATTGGTCAGGCAGATGCCGAGCTTGTTGAAAAAGGCCGTAAAATTTATGAAGCGGGTATCGCTGATAAAGGCGTTTCTGCTTGTATCGCATGCCATATGCCAAACGGACAGGGTAACAATCCTGCGCGTTTCCCTGCTTTAAGTGGTCAACATCCTGAGTATACCCTGTTGCAGTTGCAAAAATTCGCATCGGAAGATCGTGCGAATGACCCTAACCGTATGATGCGTGATATCGCAGTCAAAATGACTGAATCAGAGATGCGTGCTGTATCACAATACATTCGTGGTCTGTATTAATCAGTATTCATTCGATATTCATGAAGGGTAGCTTAGGCTGCCCTTTTTATTGCCTTTAGCGTTATGTGTTTGTCTTGAAGAGATCAACGAACTTTTATAAGGCATCTGTGTCGAACTGAAAAATCATGTTTTAACTGGGAAGAGAGATGAGTATGTTTAAAAAGTTACTGTTGGGTGCCACCTTTGCCTTGATGTCTGTGATGGCTACGGCGCAGGAGCCTCAGTTCCGTGCAGGAGAGCACTATATCGAATTGCCTTTTGCTGTGGCTACACGCAATCCTGAGAAAGTAGAAGTCGTGGCTGTTTTTGGATACTCATGCCCGCATTGTGCAAACTTAGAGCCTGTCCTGCAGTCTTGGGCCGCGCAACAAGGTGATGACGTTGATTTTCAACATTTGCCAGTTGTGTTTTCTCGTAATTGGGAACCTCTCGCAAGAGCCTATTACGTTGCGGACTTAAGTGGCAAGGTGTCAGAAACGCATTTGCCAATGTTTGATGCTGTGCATGTTGAAAAGCGCCAATTTAGAAATCCAAATGATTTTGCTGCTTTTTACCAAAACTATGGTATTGACCCTAATGAGTTTAAGAAACTCTATGAATCATTTGCGGTTGATATGCGTTTGAAGCAAGGGCAGGCTCGAGTTCGTGGATATGAAATTACAGGGGTGCCTGCGATGGTTGTCAATGGCAAATACCGCATTACCGGTCAGACCGCAGGCAGTAATCAGCAAATGTTGAATGTTGTTAATTACCTTATAGAAAAGGAAAAAAACGCTCAGTAATTTAATCCTTTCAGGATAAAAGTGCCGAATAATTTTGCAAGCAGCGTGTGAATTCTCCCACTCTTCGGCACTTCTAGTTTATAGTTAGCTTATCTCACAGTGTAGTTTGGCTCGAGGTAAGCTAAGTGCAATCAGAAACCGACGAATGGCGCAAAAAATATAAAGAGACCGCGCGTGAATTGGAAGAAATGGGAAAGCGGTCTGACCTCAGCTTTTCACAACTGAACCAAATCATAACGTCCCTGAGTATTGCGTTACAGGGGCAAGACCCTAAACTTGATCAAGTGCTGTCACTGTTAGGTAAGCAATTATCAACCAATAGCTATGGCACGCTACGAGATATCTCCCGTCACTTAGAAAAATGCTCACGCGAACTGGATACTCAAAAAGTTAATTTGAGTCGTCAGATTAAGCATTCTCTTCAAGAATGGCTCAAGCAGATTAAAACACTGGATGTCGAGAAAGTCGAGATCTCAGCAATTGTCGAACTATCGCGTGAGCTGTCCATCGCAACTGAGGACATGTACTCCTTAGGCGCATTGCTAAAGCAGTTGGTGCAGTTGCAGACTCAAGTGATGGCGCGTGGTCATTTGCAAAGTCCTTCGCAGTCATCTTTGGATGACTCAAGTGCAATTAAACAGCAGTTGATTGAGCTTGTACAAGCCCTGAGAGTTCCTGAGCAATATTCGGATGCCTCGGAGGAGTTAATTCTAAGGCTCAAGACTGCTCAAGAGTTTTACGAAGTTGCTCAGGTGATCGAAACGCTTGTTGAGTTGATTCGACGAGTATTTCCCAGTGTTACCGATGATTTTGAAGACTATTTAATTAGTTTAAACTCTCAGTTAGGCTATATTCAGGCCTTCTTATATGAAAGTCGTACCGAAGAAAGTCATGCTGTTTTACAGCATCAGGCTTTGGATAAAACCGTTAGAGATGATGTGAGTCTGATTCAGCAGGAAGTGCATAAATCGACCGATATTAATGATCTAAAACAATCGGTAACCCTGCAGTTGGCAAGTATCATTAAAACGATGGACACCTATCGACAGTCTGAAGAGGCGCGTGAATCTCGGCTGCAGCATCGTTATACTCGTCTTCTCGAAAAAGTGAAGCAGATGGAGCTGGAGACGCAAGATGTTAAGTCTCGCATAGAGGACGAGCGCCAGAAGGCGAGAACCGATCCCCTCACTGGTCTACCGAATCGTATAGGGTATGCCGAGCATTTGGCCAGTGAGTTTGAGCGCTGGAATCGGTATGGTACAACCTTTACCTTATGCATTGTTGATCTGGATTATTTTAAGAAAATCAATGATGATTATGGCCATTTGGCGGGAGATAAAGTGCTGAGGTTGGTGGCAAAAACACTGCGCAGTAATTTGCGCACACACGATTTTATATCTCGATTTGGCGGTGAAGAGTTTATTATTATTTTTCATGCGGCAACTAAGGATGTTGCATGTACAGTGGCTGAGAAATTGCGAAAAGCAATTGAAAAAAGCCCGTTTAACTTTCAAGGAAAACCCGTTCATGTTACGGCTTCTTTAGGACTAAGCGAAGTGCAAAAAGGGGATGTGCTGATAGTGTGTTTAGTCGAGCCGATGAAATGCTCTATAAAGCGAAGTCATTGGGTCGTAATCAAGTTGCAGTGGATTAGTGCTGCTTATTTTTCGTTTTGCTACAGGACTTTATTGAGTGCGCCCTGTTTATCGAAGTTTGAAAATATGGTGGGTGATTGCCCGCTATCGTTTAGATACATTTTTAATTCGTCAGACCTTACCCTTGCCATTGAAATTGTTGCTTTGGCTGCTCCCTTGGCGTTATTTGA
Organism: Nitrincola nitratireducens; assembly: GCF_000585235.1. Taxonomy (NCBI): domain Bacteria; kingdom Pseudomonadati; phylum Pseudomonadota; class Gammaproteobacteria; order Oceanospirillales; family Oceanospirillaceae; genus Nitrincola; species Nitrincola nitratireducens. The sequence goes on from NZ_AONB01000020.1 coordinate 80,678, forward strand.
TTCCGGCAAAAGGTTCAAGTGCCGTGCGTTTGCGACTGGCGTTAGAGGCCTTAGGACCCGTTTTTATCAAGTTTGGTCAAATGTTGTCCACTCGAAGAGATTTGTTAGCCGATGATGTTGCATTGGAATTGGCCCGTTTACAAGACAGTGTGCCGCCTTTTTCAGGCCAGCAAGCGCAACGGATTATAGAAGAGTCACTAGGACAGTCGGTTACTGAGCTCTTTGCCGAGTTTGAACAAGCCCCTATGGCATCAGCATCCGTTGCTCAAGTTCACAGTGCTACCTTAAAAAATGGTCAATCAGTTGTGGTTAAGGTGATTAGGCCGGGGATAGCGAAAGTCATTCAGCAGGATATTTCACTTCTCTACACCCTTGCGTGGCTGGTCTGTAAGCTGTGGAAAGAGGGGCGGCGACTTAGACCGATTGAAGTGGTTGAGGAGTATGAGCAAACCATTTTTGATGAATTAGACCTGAGGAAAGAGGCGGCAAACGGCTCGCAGTTGCGTCGAAACTTCGATGGTTCTTCTATCTTATATGTGCCTGAAATTTACTGGGATTACACGCGCCGTAACGTGCTTGTCATGGAGCGAATTTATGGTATTCCTGTTGCGAACATGGATCAGTTGCACGCGCAGAATACGAATATGGAAAAGTTAGCGGAGAGAGGTGTTGAGATCTTTTTTACGCAGGTGTTTCGCGATAGTTTTTTTCATGCGGACATGCATCCAGGAAACATATTTGTTTCCATAGATAACCCTGAAGATCCTCAATATATTGCGATTGATTTTGGTATCATAGGGTCCCTCAGTGAAGAGGATCAAAGTTATTTGGCGCGTAATATCTTGGCATTCTTTCGAAGAGACTATCGCCAAGTGGCTCAACTTCATATTGATTCGGGCTGGGTGCCGAGCAATACGAATGTTCATGCTTTCGAAACGGCCATTCGCAGCGTATGTGAACCCATCTTCGAAAAGCCATTGAAAGAAATATCGTTTGGCCTTGTTTTATTGGGACTTTTCCAAACAGCCAGACGTTTCAATATGGAAGTGCAGCCTCAGTTAGTGCTGTTGCAAAAAACGTTGCTCAATATAGAAGGATTAGGGCGGCAGTTGTATCCAGACTTGGATTTATGGAAGACGGCAAAGCCTTTCTTAGAAAACTGGATGAAAGAGCGCATGGGGCCAAAGGCAGTGTTTCATGCAGTTAAGGAGCAGGCTCCTGAGTGGTTGGAAAAGTTTCCTCAGGTTCCACAGTTGCTTTTTGATGTTTTGCAAAGCACAAAACGTAACAAGGACGATTTGATGCAGATTGAGACTCGCATGCGACAAGACGCAGAGTTGAAGGCTCAATCGTCTCGTCGTTATATGTTGCTGGGTGTAACATTTATCGCCTTAGCGCTGGTTACAATAAGCCCTAACCTTAATTATGAATCGATCCCTATCGAGGGCTGGGTGTTACTGGGTCTTGGGTGGTTGAGTATTTGGAAGGCCTGAACCTTTTTGAGCGTTAATTACATATCGAGCGAATCGCGTAAACTTAAGTGTGGTGAGTATGTCTGATGAATGGTTGAATAGAATAAAATGGGACGCTCAAGGGTTGCTTCCGGCGATAGCTCAGGACAGTGAGACAGGGCGCGTGCTCATGTTTGCTTGGATGAATCGTGATGCATTACGCTTGACCGTTGAAGAAGGTCGAGCTGTCTACTGGTCTCGATCACGCAATCAATTATGGCGAAAAGGCGAAGAGTCGGGTAACGTGCAAGAGCTTAAAGCCATAGAATTAGACTGTGATGCAGATGTTGTGTTATTGCAAGTGAAGCAGTTGGGTAATGTTGCTTGTCATACAGGCCGAAACAGTTGTTTTTATCGCCGCTTAAATAATGCGAACGAATGGGTTACTGTCGAAGGCGTGCTTAAGTCACCAGAAGATATGTATAAGAGATAAAAGCATGAGTGATATTTTAGATCAGCTGAGTGTTGTTTTAGAAGAGCGAAAGCAAGCAGGCGCTGAGAGTTCATATGTGGCATCCTTGCATGCCAAAGGCTTGAACAAGATATTAGAAAAAGTGGGTGAAGAGGCTTTCGAAACGGTTTTGGCTGCCAAAGACGCCGAAATCACAAAAAATAATCAAGCGCTAGTGAGTGAAACCGCTGACCTTTGGTTTCATTCTTTGGTAATGTTGTCTCATCTTGGTGAGGATCATAGGTCTGTATTGGCGGAGCTTGCTAGACGGTTTGATGTATCGGGTCTTGAAGAAAAAGCTTCGCGCATCAAAAAATAAACCTCGTAACTTTAATTTTAAACCTATCAGATTGGGTATTGGAGAGTAAATATGGGCTTTGGTGGAATCAGTATTTGGCAACTTGTCATTGTTTTAGGCATCGTCATTCTATTATTCGGTACAAAAAAACTGCGTGGGTTAGGTGGCGATATTGGCAGCGCGGTGAAGGGATTCAAAAAAGCAATGAATGAAGAAGACACAAAAGACGCGAATGAGTCAGCCGATAAGAAAAAAATCACCAATGAAGATGCTCAGTTTTCTGAACAGGCTTCGACTGACGAGAAAAAAGATAAAACACCTGACTCTTCCTCTAAGTAAAAAGTAGTCTAAACGATGTTTGATATCGGTTTTGCCGAAATATTAATTGTGAGCGTTGTTGCGCTTTTGGTGCTGGGCCCCGAAAAGCTGCCAACGGCAGTCCGCACCTGTGGGCTCTGGCTTGGTCGGATTAAGCGCTCAGTGAGCGCTATTCAGAGTGAAATAAGCGAAGAGTTAAGAATTGAAGAGCTGAGGCGGACGACAGCGATCAGCAAAGAGCAGCTCGAAAAGGAGCTGAAGGAAATGCGTCAGCCGTTTAATGCGGCATCGCAAGACGTAAGTAAAACAGTAGAGGAAGCTGCTAAGGCTGTGGATATGCCGGACGTGGCCTCTAATCTTCAAGACAACGAAAGTAATAAGCCATGAGTACCGAAGATAAAGATCAAGAGCAGCCGCTCATTTCACATTTAGTGGAACTGAGGCAGCGCCTTATGCGTTCAGTTCTCGCGGTTCTGTTGATTTTCCTAGCGTTATTTTATTTTGCCAATGACCTATACCTTTTTGTGTCAGCCCCTTTAACGGCCTTGCTGCCGGAAGGGACAAGTATGATAGCCACGGATGTGACCTCGCCTTTTTTTGCGCCCTTTAAGTTGGCGTTGGTGGTTTCATTAGGATTGGCGATGCCTATATACTGCATCAGGCTTGGTCGTTTATTGCACCGGGTCTTTATAGCAATGAAAAGAAACTGGCTATCCCTTTACTGTTATCCAGCGTTGTCTTGTTTTATGCAGGGATTGCGTTTGCGTACTTTGTCGTGTTTCCGCTGATTTTTGGGTTCTTTACGAGCGTCGGTCCTGATAATGTTGAAGTTATGACCGACATTAGTAGCTACCTTAACTTTGTTTTGAAATTGTTTTTTGCGTTTGGAATTACATTTGAAATACCTATAGCAACCCTCCTGCTTATTCGCTCGGGCGTCGTGTCTGCTGACAGCCTTGCCAGTAAGCGTGCCTATGTAGTGGTTATCTGTTTTATTTTTGGAATGCTCCTGACGCCACCTGACATCATTTCACAAAGTCTATTGGCCATTCCTATGTGGCTTCTTTTTGAGTTGGGTCTCTTCATGTCTAGGCTGTTGTTCAAGCCAGTCGTTGATGATGAGCGTTCTTGAAGTATTTGGCCTTTTAGATGGTGGCTTTAAAACTTTTTTAAAAAAGTAGTTGACCTCTCCCAAAAACCTCTTTAATATTCGCGCCTCGCTTGAGAGACAAGCCCTTCCGGGGGAAAGTCACTGAAGCGGGGCTTCTTTTTAAGTGTTTGATTCAAATGCAGATTAAGAAGTGGTTGGTGGTTTTTCAGGTAG
>NZ_AONB01000021.1:0-82319 GCF_000585235.1 Nitrincola nitratireducens
CCATCGGTGGTGTACTCTCCGGTTTTTTTGGTGGACTTTCCGGTAATCAGGGGGCGCTTCGCTCAGCATTTCTGCTCAAGGTCGGCTTGTCGAAAGAAGCCTTTGTGGCGACGGGGATTGTGTCTGCCGTGATTGTCGATGCAGCGCGTCTTATGGTGTATGGCAGTGCCATGCTCGCGGCGGAATTCTCTCAGACCGACGGACTCGTTCTACCTGTGGTCGTCGGCTCACTCTGTGCTTTTATTGGCTCTTTCTTTGGCAAGCGTATTTTGCCAAAAGTAACACTTCGCGTGGTACAGTTAATTGTTGCAATCGCCATGGTGATCATTGGTAGCGGACTGGTTCTAGGCTTGCTATAGAGCGTTATGTACTAATTAGGTTGGTAAGGGTAGTTCAGCACAGGTAATTTTTGTAAAGTTAGGATTTTCGTCATTTTGCCTATTTAAATTGTGTCTTAGATAGATTTCATGCTAAATTTTGACAAAATATGTCAAAAGTAAATCCTAAAGGAGGTCTTTGTGTTAATTGAGGTGAATGTAGCGAATTTTCGTTCGTTGAGTGACACTCAAACCTTCAGCTTGGTAAAGAGCAAAAGTGATGAGTTGGTGACATTGAATACCTTTAAGGTTAAGGCAGCTAATGAGTTTGAGTTACTGCGTTCAGCTGCTATTTATGGTCCAAATGCCAGTGGGAAGTCTAACTTTTTGCGAGCACTGAAAACCATGAAGCGAATTGTGCTTGAATCTGCTGCGAATCAGCAACGTGGTGATCTCCTTCCCGTGACCCCTTTTCGACTCTCTCCAGATACCCGTCAGGCTCCCAGCGAGTTTGAAGTAACGTTTGTTGTAGGAGGGGTGCGCTATCAATATGGTTTTTCTGCCACATCTCAGCAGGTTTATGAAGAGTGGTTGCTAGCTTACCCTAAAGGTCGAGCACAACGCTGGTTCACGCGTGTTTGGGTAGAAGAGAAAGAGCGTTTTGAGTGGGAGCTAGGGAATAGTCTCACAGGAGAAAAACAGCTTTGGCAAAGATCGACGAGAGACAATGCTTTATTTCTATCAACGGCTGTTCAGTTGAATAGCGAACAGTTACGACCTGTTTTCGACTGGTTCAAGACTACATTGCGTTTGGCAAATGTGGGCGGATGGTCACCATCATTTAGCGCATCTCTATGCGAAAATGATGAAAAGTCTAAAGTGATGGAGTTTTTGCATGCGGCAGATATCCACATTGATGACATCCTCGTTGAAACAAAGTCATTTGGTCCTGATGATTTACCAAGTGATATGCCGGATGCTTTGAGGGATGTTGTTATTGAAGAAATGAAAGGAAAAAAAACGCTCGATATTAAAACAGTTCACAAAGATAGCGATGGGAAAGCTGTAACATTTGATTTTGATGAGGAGTCTGATGGCACTCGGAAACTATTTTCATTTGCTGGCCCTTGGATTGATGCCTTAAAAAATGGTTATGTCTTATTCATTGATGAACTGCATGACAATTTACATCCAAGATTGGTTCGTTTTTTAGTTGAGTTATTCAACAACCCGGAGACAAACCCTAAAAATGCACAGTTAGTGTTCACTACTCACGAGACCTCTATTTTAAATCAAGAGGTTTTTCGTAGAGATCAGGTGTGGTTTTGCGAGAAAAATAAAGCACAAGCTACAGAAATGTACCCATTAACGGATTTTAGCCCTCGAAAAGGTCGTGAAAATCTTGAGCTTGCCTATCTTTCTGGACGTTACGGCGCTTTACCCTTTGTGAAGAAGATGCGACCAACGGTCTAAGGGGGATGGCATGGGGTCAGATAATTTATTTCATAAGCGTAAAGCGAAGAATGCTAAGAGCTTGCAAAGAAGAGTAGCAAGCCGAGAAGCTTATAAAAAGATATTGGTTGTTTGTGAGGGCGAAAAAACAGAGCCAAATTATTTTGAAGAAGTACGAGAATATTACTCTCTTAATACTGTCAATGTTGAAGTTCGTGGTGACTGTGGTTCAGACCCAATGAGTATTTTCAATTTTGCTAAACAGCGATTTAGAGAAGAGAAAGATGCAGGAGATCCTTTCGATAAAGTATTCTGTGTTTTTGATAAGGACGGACACGCTAAATATGCAGATACATTGAGAGCAATAGCATCCTATACCCCTAAAGATACCTATTTTGCGATAAACTCGGTACCTTGCTTTGAGTATTGGCTACTACTTCACTTTACCTATTCAACTCGCCCTTACACCACATTGCCGGGAAATAGCTCTGGCAACCAAGTTTTAACAGAGCTTAAAAAGTACATACATGATTATGAAAAAGGAAGAGGGGGCATTTTTTCTGACTTAATCTGTCAGTTGGGTCAAGCGATAAACTATGCGGAGCGCGGGTTGCGAGAAAGTGAGCGTAATGCCACCGATAACCCCAGTACTCGAGTGCACGAGTTAGTTCGAGTTTTGCAAAAATTAAAGGACTAAGTCTCTTATGGAATACATTACTAAAAAAATTAGAAGCCTTCATCGTCAAAAGGGTCTATTGCAGGCACCCCATGACGATTTTCAGGTAGAGCTATTCATTTAGTCAGAACGCCCCCCTTAATCTACTTACCCAACTTCGACAACATCTCAGGCCGCATAAACTTATTGATAATCAACATAAATCCAATGGATGGAATCAATAAAATAAGCGCGGTAATCGAGGAGATCTGGTAATTCCCTTCCATGCTGGCGGTATAGAGTAATAAGGGTAAGGTCGTGACCTCTGGGGCTCCAACAAAAAAGGTGCCGGTAAACTCATCCAAAGACTCCAAAAATACAAAGATACTGGCCGCAATGAGACCCGGTGCTGCTTGTGGCAGTACCACATGGATAAAGGTGTAGATTGGCCCGGCTCCCAAATTACGCGAAGCACGGGACAGCATGGGATCAATAGAGGAGAAGGCCGCGACACTTATCCACACGGAATACATCAGCCCATGCACGCTGTGCACCAACACGACACCGAGCAGAGTGCCGTTGAGTCCCCAGTCATAGAAAATGCGGGCAATATTGATGTATACCGTTAAATTCGGGAAGGCTTGAGGAATCAAAAACAGCAGCATAAATCCTACCCGCCAAGGCATGGTGTGTTTGGATAGCGCATAGCCAGCCGGTATCGACACCAGCAAACACACAACAACAGCACAGAGGGCGATGATAATGCTGGTCATCAGTGAACCCGAGACATCACTGTAGGGATTAAACACTTGCTGCCAGTACTTCAATCCCCACTGATTGGGTAAGGTGTGTGGGAAATACCAGGTTTCTGCAATTGTCCAAATCAATAAATTCGCGATGGGGCCAAAAAGCGCCAAGGCTAAGAGGGTGATAAATGCAGTTTGCGCCCAAAAACTCCAGCGTAAGGTGAATCGGGCTTTTAGTGATCGAAATCCTCTGTGTTGGGTTGTCATCGTTTGACTCATGATAAAGCCCCCTTATCCTTTAAACTCTGACGCAAGTAGAACCATGCTAGGCCTGCACAAATTAAGTAAGACACCATGCCTAGGGCATTGGCGACAGGGTAATCACCGTAAGAATTCACTCGAAACGCGATATCGGCGGTGATCATGGTGGGTGAGCCTGTGCCTATCATGAGCGGCACGGATAACACCGACATAATGGTCACAGTGGACAACACAAGCGCTACACCAATGGTTGGCATTACTTGCGGCAAAATTACATCCACTAAAATGCGTAGACGCGAGGCGCCCAGGTTTTGTGCCGCTTGAATCTGGTCTCGGTTTAACGCGGCCATTGCGCCACTGATCAGCAAGGTTGAAAAGGCTAACTGTTTCCAGACAAAGGTAATGATAATGCCGCTCCAGCCAAGTAAAGAAATCGTTTCAAAAGGGGTCATCACACCCATCGCGACAAGGGTGTTGTTCATCAAACCATTTTTCGCTAAAAACGTGCGCATCATTTGTGCGGCAACGATAAATGGAATGAACAAGGGCAAGCGATAGAGCAGGGCCAATACGGCCACCAGCTTGGGAAAAGGAGACAAGGTCAGTGTTGCAGCAATTCCAATTGACAGGATCGCCAGCAATACAACTGAACTCAGGACAATGATTATGGTGAACTTGATATCGTTTGAGTAGAGTTCGAATACCTTTACAAAATGATCGAGCGTGAAAGACAAATCATCCTGAGTAAACGCCGAGACTAGCGAAAAAAACAGCGGATACAAGAATAACGCCACGACCATTAATGCAGCTGGCCCAATGAGTAATAGGTTAGAAGTGGATGCTCGCATAGTAAACCTGAGACAAAACGCTGAGACTAAAATAAGCCCTAAGCAAGCGTATCTCGCTTAGGGCTTGTTATTAATTGGATACCTGACGCTCGTAGCCTTCCTGGATCGCATCAAAGTAAGGGGCGATCGGGAAGCTCTTACCGAAATTGGCAAGATCGTCTGGTGTGATCTCAACAAACAGCTTGTTCCAACTCTCGGTGTCGAGTTCAGGTTGAACAAACTCAGCATCAATGCCGGGGTACCAGTTAAATTGCTTCACAATACCTTCCGCTTGAACCTCAGGACTGGTTGCCAACTCAATAAAGGCACGTGCAAGCTCAGGATTTTTGGCTTTATCCGGTGTGACGTAATACATCGGCTGACCAGGCATTCCTGGGGCAATCAGCGCAAGCTTTAACGAAGGTGGAATCTTTTCATCGGCTTGCCAGCTGTAAAACATATCCACCCATACTGGGCCCATGAAAATTTCACCACGGCTGAGCATGTCTAAGGTGCCTGCATTACCGGGTGTAAAGGTTACGTTCTTGTTGAACTCTTTTAGCTTGGCAAAGGCATCCTCCCAAGAAGCTTCAAGGCTCTGGTCATAAGGAGCACTGGACAAACGTTCAGCATCGGTGCCATAGGCATAGATCCAACCTGTTACGAAGCTGACACCCGACATACCGTTCTTGATGCCGTTATAACCAAAGGCTTTTGGATGTTGCTGTGTCCATTCCACTAGCTCATCGTAGGATGTGGGCGGATTGGCAATGAAATCGCTGTTGTAGGCAAGAGCAGTTTGACTGTGGAACATGGGCATGACATAGCCATCGACATCTGTACCTAACGCATTCTTTGCGGTATCACGTGTCACCAATTTACCTGTACTGATGTCATCACGGAACGCAGCCAATAAGCCTTGCTCGACCATATCGCCACCGGTTTTTTGATGAACAACGGCCACATCCAGATCCCACGTCTCTCGACCACTTTTTTGTTGAGCGCTGAGTTTTTCCATGATTTTATGAGAGCCCGCATCACCAGGACCTGTGCCCACTACGTTGACTTTGACATCTGGATGCATCGCTTCAAACTTAGGTGCTAAGTAGGTTTTGACATAGTCGACCATATTTTGGCTTCCGGCGGTCGCAACATTAAGCACGGTTTGGGCATGGGCGTTTGCCCCAAACTGCGTTACACACACCATCGCTAAAACAGAGAGTTTCGTTTTGAAAAACATAATTTATCCTCGTAGGTTTGATTGAAAAGCATTGGATGTTTCGTGCGTTGCAAGATCAAACACGTGCAGTGCCTGAGGTGGAACAAATAAGGACACCTGTGATGCGATAGGCCAGCATTCGCGAGAGTCGGCTTGTAAAACCTGTTCACCAGAGCGGACGGTATGGCGGTATTGCTGCCCTAAAAACGCGGTTTGCTCGACTAGACCGGATAGCGTTAGGCCTGCCTCATTCTTACTGTTAGAGAACGCCTGCACTTGAGTGGCGGAACTTCGAAAATACAGGGCAAATGTTTGGGCTGTTGAGCGATTGGGTAAGTGTAACTGTACGTTTGGTTCCGAAGTTTTATAGATAATGCAATTATCAGCGCCCATAAAATCGGCAACGAAAGGGGTTTCGGGTTGTTGATAAATATCTTCGGGGGTACCGAGTTGTTCAATGCGACCTTGGTTAAGCACCGCGACACGGTCTGCCATGACTAAGGCTTCTTCCTGATCATGGGTGACGATCAGCGAGGTGAACCCTAATTTCTTTTGTAAAGCTTTTAGTTCGTGGCGAACGCTAAGGCGAACTTTGGCGTCTAGATTTGATAAGGGTTCGTCCAATACCAGTACGTCCGGCTCAACGGCTAAGGCCCGGGCCAGTGCCACACGTTGACGTTGCCCCCCAGATAGGTTGGTTACTTTTTCGTTTTCAAACCCCTCTAAGTTAACAATGCTCAGCAGATCCAATACGCGTTTGTGTGCTTGAGCCTTTGGGATTTTGCGTACCTTTAAACCATAACTAATGTTTTGTGCGACGCTCATGTGTGGCCACAAGGCATAGCTTTGAAACACCATGGTGATATTGCGACGCTCTGCAGGAAGCTGCGTAATCTCGTGTCCAGCGATATGCACTTCGCCTGATTGCGTGGGCACAAAACCGCATATCGCATTTAATAAAGTGGTTTTCCCGCATCCAGAGGGTCCCAATAAAGCAATCATCTCACCTTTTTGCACTTGTAAATTGATGCCATGCAAAATGGTTTTATCGCCATAACCCACTTGTAGTTGTCGTATATCTAGGTGTGCCATCGATTAAATCCACTATCAAATTGCAAAAAAATGCACTAATTTGTATAAATGAACACGTGTTCATCGAGTTGTAAAAAAAATGCAACTTAGTGTCGACATTATGTGTGTCTACTTTGTCGCCTATGTGTGACAGTTTCATTAAGCAAAAAAGAAATTTTCTGGGGTGTTATGAAAATCGACGTAATTGGCAGTGGCAGCGCATTTTCTTTAACGCGCAATACCTCTTCTATTCTGGTAACGGACAAGGATGATCAACGCTGGCTCATCGATTGTGGTCCTACGGTGCCTCGTGCGTTGTGGCAGCGCGCGCTTGATGTGAACGACATCGATGTGCTGTATTTCACTCATATCCACCCAGACCACTGTGCAGGATTGCCGGTTTTACTCAATCGCTGGAAAAGTTTTGGGCGTCGTAAACCGCTGATTATTTATTGCCAGGCGCAGCAGCGTGAATCCCTCCAACAGCTTGTCTCTCTAGCAACCTGGCCTGTACCTCACATCTGTTTTGACATCGACTGGCGGGATAGCCAAGCGCAATGGCAATGGCAGCAATGGCACTTATCCACAGCGGCCACTCAGCATGAAATGTCCAACTTATCCTTGAGGATTGAAGCCGACGGACACGTGCTTTTTTACAGTGGAGACGGCCGTCCAACAGACGCCAGTAGGGCATTAATGCAGGGCTGTGATCTGGCGTTTCAGGAGTGTGCAGTTTCAATGCCGCTATCAAAAGAGGCTTCCCATGGAGACGTTGTGAACTGCTTAGCGCTGCAGCAATCGCTTTCCTTACCCGTATTAGCTTTATCACTGTTACGATGAAGAAATCCCTCATATAGAGGCTCAGATTACAGGGAATCCTCAGGTGTTCTTATCCTATGACGGCCTAAGCTTGGATTTAGATTTTGGTGTTCCACTAGATAAGCTAGTACAAGGGCGTTGCCATGAGTAAGCCTCATAAAAGCATTACCGCCCAAGATGTCGCAAATCATGCCGGAGTGTCGCGTGCGGTAGTGTCTCGAGCCTTAAGTGACAAGGGCAGTATCGCACCCGAAACCAAAACAAAAGTCATTGCCGCGGCTAGGGAACTGGGCTATCAAGTGAATTTTCTTGCGCAAGGATTGAACCGTAAGCGCAGCCAGTTAATCGGCGTTGTCGTTGCGCGCATTAAAGATCCTTTTCGCAGCAGTTTGCTAGAAGGTCTGATTCATATGATTCAGCGGCGTGGCTATCAAGCGTTAGTGACAGAAGTAAACTCAGAAAAAGAGTTAGAAGCCACCATGCGTCAGTTTACTCAGTTCCGTGTGTCTGGCGTGATTGTCACATCTGGCCAACCACCGGCCACGCTTGTTAATGAATGCGTTCAATTCAAAATTCCAGTGGTCGGCATTAATCGTCAGCTGGACATTCCATTGGTTGATTTTGTCTGCTCAGATAATCAACAAGGTGCAGCGTTGGCGACGGATCAGTTGCTTAAGTCGGGTTGCCATAGCTTTGCCTGGTTAAATTATGCAGGCTCCACTTGGGCGGGTTTGCAACGGGGTGTGGCATTTGAGCAAGCGCTTGAGAGCGCCAATTTTGGGGCGAATTCTGTTAAACGAGTCATCGCAGAACAGGATGGCTACGAAGGTGGCGAAGCGGCCGCCTTAGCATTCGATCTAAGCCAAGGCTTGCCCAATGGGGTTTTCTGCGCCAATGCACAACTGGCTTGTGGCTTTTTAGATGGCATGCGCCAGCGAGGTTTCGATGCACCCAACGATTTTCATTTAATCGGTTTTGATAACACCCCACAGACAGCTCAGTACAGCTACCGATTAACCACGCTCAACCAAGACATTTCAGCCTTATGCTCCGAGGCACTCAATTGTCTTGAAAGCCGCAATAAATCGCCTAATCAAGCGGCTCGCTTGGTTAGGGTTCCTGTTTCTCTGGTATTACGCCATACCAGCCCTGTTATTAACTTAGGATAATTTTCTATGCTGATTGAAGCTGAAACCTTACAAAACATCAGTGATACAATTGTTGATATCGGTCAGCAAGCCCAAGCAATTCGTGATAATGGCCTTAACATTACCACCAAGGCAGATCAGGATTTTGTCTCGCAAGCCGATATTCTTGTAGAAAAAGCCTTGCAAACCTATTTGGCGCAGGCGTTTCCAAACTCTGGCTTTTTAGGCGAAGAAAGCGGCTTAAAAGAGGGAAAAGATGGTATTTGGGTCATAGATCCGATTGATGGCACCACCAATTTTACGCTAGGAATGGACTATTGGTGTATCTCTGTGGCCTATGTTGTAGAAGATGTTATTCAATTGGGTATCGTGTACGCACCTGACCGAGATGAACTGTTTATTGCCCAGAAGGGCAGAGGTGCGACCCTAAATGGAAACACACTTAAAATAGTGGAGCCACTGCCGGAGCGCGTGGTATTAGGGCTTGGGCGCTCAAATCGCAATCCGCTTAATCACTACTTAAAAATGCTAGAGCACCTGATTGTTGAAGAAAATATCGAGTATCGTCGCTTTGGTGCTGGCGCTTTAATGCTTTGCCATGTGGCGTCTGGGCAAGTACATGGGTATTTTGAAGCGCATTTGAATAGCTGGGATGCCTTAGCTGGGCTGTTGATTTGCCAAGAAGCGGGTGCGTCAAGCAATGATTTTATGGCAAATAATGGGTTGTATGAAGGAAATCGCATTTGGGTTGCAGCTAGCGGTGTATGGCAGCGCCTCGCGGTGTATTTGGAGGTATAAGTGCCGTTATCATCCGTTATTATGATGTTTTTACTAAGGCCAAAGGAATTTATATGAAAGAAACTCACCAAAAGGATCAGAGTGCATGGTCTGTTTTTCTGATTTTTCTTCGGCTGGGTTTAACCTCATTTGGCGGGCCGATTGCTCATCTTGGCTATTTCCGAGAGGAGTTTGTGACTCGAAGGCAATGGCTAACAGAGCGAAGCTATGCGGACTTAGTTGCCTTGTGCCAGTTTTTGCCAGGACCTGCTAGCAGTCAGGTTGGTATTGCCATCGGCTTATCTAGGGCGGGGTATACCGGCGCAGTGGCGGCTTGGACGGGTTTTACCTTGCCTTCAGCCCTGGCTCTGATTCTATTTGCGTTGAGTATCGCCAGCTATGGAGAGGCGATGCCGCAGGGCGTCTTGCAGGGGTTAAAAGTGGTTGCCGTTGCTGTCGTGGCTCAGGCCGTCTGGGGGATGGCACGTAGCCTTTGTCCGGATGTTCAGCGCATCACGTTGATGGTGGCAGCGACCTGCTTTGTCTTGCTGATTCCCTCCGTCTGGGGACAAGTGGGTGTGATTGTTTTAGCCGGTATTCTGGGCCTTTTTCTGTTTAAGGCTCAAGAGCAAGCGGATCATGATCCTTTGCCACTTGTCATCTCTGCGCGTGCTGGGGTTGTCTGGTTAGGCCTTTTTGTCATTCTGTTGTTTGGGCTGCCGCTGCTGGCCAGTGTGTACTCGAACCAAACCCTTGCCCTTGTGGACTCTTTTTATCGTGCAGGCGCTTTGGTGTTTGGTGGCGGTCATGTGGTATTGCCCTTGTTGCAAGCCGAAGTTGTACCCAACGGCTGGGTTGATCCCGAAGCTTTTATTGCGGGGTATGGTGCGGCTCAAACGGTACCAGGGCCTTTGTTTACCTTCTCTGCGTTTCTAGGTGCATCAATGAATGAGGGGCCGACAGGTGTATGGGGCGGCTTGATTGCTCTCTTGGCTATTTTTATCCCTTCATTTCTATTAGTACTGGGTGCACTCCCTTTTTGGGAAAGCTTGCGCCGCAATGTGCGGATGCAAGCGGCACTCTTGGGTATTAATGCCGGTGTTGTGGGATTGCTGCTCGCGGCACTTTATCAACCTGTCTGGACCAGCGCCATTCAAGGCCCACAAGACTTTGGTTTGGCGTTAATTGCCTTGGTCGCACTGATGTTTTGGAAATGCCCTGCTTGGTTGGTGGTGATAGGGGGGGCGGTCGTTGGCGGGTTTTTAGGTGTGGTTTTTTAGGTGGCGGCTTATTTAAAGTTATCGAGAGTCTACATTGTTATCATCTAGAAATTTGAATAAGCAGCAGTTGTTTTAAATAGCGGTTAAATGCTGAGCAATCGTTTTTTACAAATGCGCATTTAAAAAAAGAGATGTTACTATTCAAGCGTGAAAAAATATAATATGAACCTTCAAAAGGCCACAAAATATGACCATCATTCTTTATCAGTTTCCCATCTCTCATTACTGTGAAAAGGTACGTTGGGCATTGGATTTCAAAGGATTGACATACAAAACAGTGAACCTTCTACCCGGTGCTCATGTTAGTAAAATCAAAGAACTGACGAATCAAACGTCAGTACCTGTACTGCAGCTTGATCAGCAGGTTTTAGTCGGTTCCTCAGCAATATTGGAATTTTTAGAAGCGCGCTATCCGCAGCCCGCCTTGATGCCGTCTGATGCCGTATTAAAAGAGCAGGTGCTTGACTGGGAAAAGCGATTAGATGAGGTTGGGGGGCCTGCTGTACGTTTATTTTGTTACTTTCACTTGCTGCAAACGCCAAAGCAAGTCACGCCTTTATTAACGGTAAATCAAGCGTTTTACAAGCGATGGTTGTTTACGCTGATGTTTTCGAAGGTGGAAGCGGTGATGAAGAAGCGCATGGGGATTAATGCTCACAATGCGACAAAAGCAGAGAAAGACATTCTTGAATTGCTGACGGAGATAAACGAACGACTCCTATCCAATCCCTTTTTGGTGGGTGATGCGTTTTCTCGTGCGGATTTAACAGCCAGCGCATTATTTGCGCCAATGTTTCAGCCAGAAGCCTACCCCGTACCCTGGCCTAAAGAGCACGATCTCGTTAAGCCTTACCAGGAGTGGATGCAAAGCAACAGACCCTTGTTGAAGCCCTTAGAAACGATGTATTCGAATCATCGACTCAGACACACTCAATGAAGGTGCGCAGTCACCTGTCGAGGGAAGTGGATGTTGGCTCGACAGGTTAGACATGTTCAGTAGTGCTCGCGTCGAGCAAGATACTCTTTGGAGAGTTGAGCCAAGTCTGTGACGCCTAGTAAGCCCATATCCCGATCCACTTCGTCCATAATGAGTTTAAGCGCATGAGCGACGCCAGCGTGTCCGGCAATGGTGGCCGCATAATTAAATGGCCGTCCAATCAAGACACCCTTAGCACCCAGCGCGATGGCTTTGAGTACATCTGTCCCCC
Source organism: Nitrincola nitratireducens (assembly GCF_000585235.1). Lineage (NCBI taxonomy): Bacteria > Pseudomonadati > Pseudomonadota > Gammaproteobacteria > Oceanospirillales > Oceanospirillaceae > Nitrincola > Nitrincola nitratireducens. Next base: position 11,781 of record NZ_AONB01000021.1, read on the forward strand.
GTCGAACACCGCTGTCGAGCAGTATCTCCATTCCTTGAGTGGCAGCGGCAATCTCCGGCAATACATCTAAGGGGGCAATACTGCCATCCAGCTGTCGTCCACCGTGATTGGAAAGAATAATGCCATCGACGCCGATTTGTTGTGCTTTCAGGGCATCCTCAACATTTAGAATACCCTTGATTACCATCTCGCCTCGCCAATGTTTACGAATTTGAATCATGTGATCCCAGGTTAAATGGCCGCGGTCAGAAAAGTCCCTTAATACATTACGAGACATAATGGGGGCACCACGTGTGGCGTAATTGTTCTCAAAATGCGGCATGCCATGACGTATTAAGGTTTGAAAAAAAGTGTTAATCAACCAACGAGGGTGGGTAATACCTTGCCAAGCTAAAGATAGAGACGGGCGCAGAGGTGTGGAAAAGCCTGAACGAATATTATTTTCGCGATTGGCGGCGACGGGCATATCCACGGTAATCACCAGTGTTTTAACCTTGGCCTGTGCGACGCGTTGAATTAAGGCATCAATCTGTTCTTGGCTGCCGGGCAAATAGGCTTGGAACCATGTTCCAGGCGCTGCTTCCATGACTTCTTCAAGACGGATAAGTGAGGACCCACTCATGATGCAGAGCGCGCCAGCTGCCTTAGCCGCTTCAGCAAGGACAACATCGCCTCGATAGCTGGTTAAGGCAGCAATACCCATAGGTGCAATTCCGACAGGTGTCGTGTAGCGCGTGCCAAACAACTCCATTGACGTGTCACGTTTAGACACATCGACTAAAAACCGTGGCTTGAAGGAGTACTGTGTAAACGAATGGCGATTGGCATGTAAGGACTGATTATCCTCAACGGCTCCAGACACGTATCCATAAAGTGGCTTTGGAAGTTGGCGCTTAGCGGCAGATTCAAAATCTTGCAGTGATAAAAAATCGTGTAAGGAACGAGGCATGCCTGAATCTCCAAACCATTCTGAATAATAAGTGTTGCTGGACGTTATCCACCCACAACAAGAGCATCAGTCTACGAAAACTAGAATTTTTTAAAAAGCGAATAATATTGATGCTATTATTTCGATTTTATTCAACAGTGAAAGGTGCATATGACGTTTAAACAGTTGGAGGCATTTTATTGGGCGGCGTCTTGCAACAACTTCGCTGTGGCCGCAAGACGGCTGAATATATCTGTTTCGTCCTTATCAAAGCGAATTTCTGAGCTGGAAGGGCTGTTAAACGCTGAGCTGTTTTCCCGCTCGGCACGCCATGCGGTGATGACCCCCTTTGGTGAGGAGCTATTGCCCTATGCACTCAATGTTTTGCGCAGTGCAGACCAGTTTCAACATCACGCTAACAAAAACCTGACCTTATCCGGGCGTTGTCGCTTTGGTGTCGGTGAGTTGACGTCTTTAACCTGGTTACCGAAGATGATTGCCACTATTCAGCAGCGTCACCCTGATCTTCGTGTTGAAACCACGGTTGCGGTGGGGCAGCAACTTGAGCAAGGGCTGGAAGCCGGAGATTTGGATTTTGCGATCATTGCCGGCCCTTCAACGCGAAGTGTGATTGCCTCGTACATTATAGGCGAGGCTGACTTCGAGTGGGTTATAGCGGCAACACGAAAGGAGCAGGCGAGTGATATGCGTCCTGAAGCATTAGTAAGTGAGCGCTTAATAACCCTGACAAGAGGAGCTGGTACGGTCCGCATTCTTGATGACTGGTTAACTCAGTATCAAGTGACGCCTGCTCAACACCTTTTCTGTGAAAATTTGGGTGCCTTAGCTGGCATGATACAGCAAGGGTTGGCCATTGGATTTCTGCCTTCGGCATGGGCCGAGTCCTTGATTCAGCGTGGTGACTTGCTCAGATTGCAGAACTTTCCAAAGCTAAAGCCTTTATCCTATGCATTTCAATGGCGGCGAGATGACTCGCGTCTATTGATCCAGCAATTACGGGCGATTGCACAGGAAAGTATTAATTTTGATCGATCTGTGTGTTGGGGCTGATGTTGTTTTCATCCGATGCTGCCAAGCAACACGAGTTGCCACCAGAGCGAGCACCGCCACTAACTCCCAACCTGTTCGACCCATCTCAGAGTCGTCTCTTTGACTGACGGCCGCAAATCCAACACTGCCCAGCACTGCCAACTTTCAAACGGAGCGGTGGGGTAGCTTACATCCATTGAGCAGATTTTACCGCTAAACCGAACCTTTATTGGAGCGATTTGGGGCCCCTGCTTGCACAAGTTGGCGGGATTTAGAGGGTGAATGAGTCAGGGGATTTCAGTAAAATACATCGAGTGAGGGGTAAAAAGGTCGTTTATACTTCCTATACTCCCGTCGCCAGAAATATATCTGTCCCTGCTGTGAGCAACACCATGCCATTGCCTGCAAGCCTAAACAGCCCATCGAAAAAAGTATCGCAGGCCCTGGGTTACTCGCCTATGTGGCCACACAAAAATATTGTGATGCATTACCGCTGTACCGCCAGTCGGAAATCTTCAAACGAGCGAAAGTATCTAATGAAAGAGTTATCCAGATAACTTTTAAGTGCCACGTAGTTGTCTAGTAAAATTGAACGTCTGTGTGTTTCATTATTAGATTAAATTTATGTGAATATGACATAGAGAGTTACCATTATTAAAATGGGTAACTCTCTATTTTTAAATTAAAAAATGTTAATGCATATATTGATCAGAGAATAACATTATTGGATGTTTCATTATGACAAACTTGCCAACGTATCTGCTGTTATTTGACGAATGCTGCCATCAGTTAGTGATTTTGATTGTTTGGGATCATGTCCATATAAAATAAATGCTCCTTTAGCTTTTAGCTTTTTGAATAAATCAAAGTTATTAAGCATAGCTTGAGCATCGTTTACTACCATAGCATCTGGTAACGTCATTCTTTCAAGAGATGCTTTTAAGTAGCAAGCATCAGCGGTAATAACTACATCCTTACCATCAACTTTTACTTTAAGTGACTGGTGCCCAGGAGTATGTCCATAGCTTGGGATTAAAACAACAGAGCCATCACCAAATAAATCGTGTTCACCATCTATTTCTAAGCGTTCATGACCTAAATCATAATGTCGTGGTACATAGATTCCTTTTTCAATATTTTCCTCATCTTTAGCCGCTTCCCATTCACGTTTTTGTATGACAATGCGTGCATTTGGGACGCAAGCATTGCCACCGCAATGATCGAAGTGGAGATGGGAATTAATAACATAATTGATTTTTAGTGGGTCCACCCCGAAGGCTTCTAAACGCTTTGCTACGTCTTCACCAGGAACAAAATCTACAGTTGTTAATTCTGCAAATCCACCTAATGCTTTTTTGACGACATTCTCATCGTCGGACTGTAATGGCAGCTCCAAACCGGTATCAAATAATACAGTTCCTTTAGGATGCTCAATTAAATAGCATGGTATAGGTATCGCTAAACTGCCTGTTTCTCCCGCCATAAAAAAACCATAAGGCATTGTAATCCAACCACATGTCATAGCGTATAACTTTAATTCTTCCATTTTAAAAACCCTTTATATTTATATTTTTCAATATTGAAGACTACAGATAAAAGATATTAATAAATTTCACGATTTTAATCTTTTATCTATAACAAAACATTTAATATTACTTGATATAATAATTTAATTTATATCTCTCTCCTTTTTTAAATTTTAGAAAAATGCATTCCTGATTTTATAAACATCCTAACTATCGTTGAGTCTCACTATTAAGACTATTCTTAATAGTGCATTATTATGTCTGTAGCTTAATTTCTTGGAGTTAGAAAGCCGCTCGATACAATGCCAATGCATCTGCTTCGGTTACAGGTACTGGGTTGTTACCAAGCAGACGGGTTTGCAGCATGGCGTCTTTGGCAAGCCTTGGTAGACTGTCTTCAGTGACTCCAACATCCTGTAGACGTTGTGGTGCGCCAGACTCGTTCATCAGTTTTTGCATGAAATCAACGAATTTCGCAGAGCGTATTTCTATGCCTTCGTCTGAGTAACCTAGAACCACATCCGCAAGTTCTGCATATAACGGCGCAGCAACTGCCATGTTGTAGCGTAAAACAGGCCCAAGCATGAGGGCGTTGGTTAAACCATGAGGCAAGTGATAATGACCGCCTAATGGATAAGCGAGGGCATGAACCGCTGCCACAGGGCTATTCGAGAAAGCTTGGCCTGCTAAATTTGCACCCAACAACATAGCTTCACGAGCCGAGCGGCTCTGTCCATCTTGGCAAGCAGTGATTAGATTTTTGCTCAACAAACGTAAAGCTTCTTTGGCTAATGCATCTGATAGTGGGTTTTTAAGATGAACCGAGGTGTAGGCTTCTATAGCGTGAACCATAGCATCAATGCCCGTTGCTGCAGTGGGTAACGCTGGTAAACCGACGGTTAACTCTGCATCTAATAAGACGTGATCAGCATACAACTGCTGCGATACCACACCCATTTTGGTAGTTTCACCCGTAGTCAGAATCGTGATGTTGGTTACTTCAGAGCCTGTGCCTGCCGTGGTAGGAACCTGTACCAATGGCGTTCTGGTTCCGGTGACTTTACCAATGCCGTACAGTTCAGGCAGTGGTTGTTCAGATGTCAGCATGACAGCAACCAATTTGGCTATGTCCATAGAAGACCCACCACCCAAGCCTAGAACGATATCGGCATGGCTTTTTTTGCCTTGTTCGACACATTCCATTAGCACGTGTTCTGGTGGATCAGCGACGACATCGTCAAATACCGTTACCGTGAAGCCGTGTTTTTTTAGTGAGTCTTTGGTTTGTTCCAATAGGCCACTTTCGTTCAAGAATTTGTCTGTTACGATTAGTAAGTTACGTTCTTTGAACCACTCACTAAGCAATTCGCCAAGATGTTTTGCGCCACCCCATTCAAGGTGCATGGAGCCGGGCGTATTAAAAGAAAAAGGTTTGATGCCGTCAGTCATGAAGATCTCCAATTTATTGTTGTTGGCTTATAGGGCACTGCATACGTATTTCATTTCGAGATATTCTTCGATGCCATATTTAGAGCCTTCGCGTCCAAGACCAGACTGTTTGACGCCACCGAAAGGTGCGACTTCGTTTGAAATCAATCCTGTGTTGTGACCGACCATGCCGTATTCAAGCGCTTCTGATACGCGGATCATGCGGCTGTGATCGCGAGTATAGAAATACGCGGCGAGTCCAAAAATCGTATCGTTTGCCATGGCGATGGCTTCTTCTTCAGTATCAAACGCAAACAGCGGCGCCATCGGTCCAAAGGTTTCTTCTTGTGCGACTTTCATGTCAGCAGTGACACCAGTCAAAATGGCTGGCTGTAAGAACAGTCCACCCAAACGTTCGCCACCAAAGACAAGTTTGGCGCCTTTGCTTATGGCATCTTGAATGTGATCTTCTACTTTAGTGATGGCTTTTTCTTCGATCATTGGGCCAATGTCGGTGCCAGCTTCAACACCGCTACCTACTTTTAAGGCTTTGACTTTTTCGGTCAGTTTCGCAGTAAATGCTTCGTAAACACCGCGCTGAACCAAAATACGGTTTGCGCAAACACAGGTTTGTCCCGCGTTACGATATTTAGAAGCCATAGCGCCTTCGACCGCTTTATCAAGATCCGCATCATCAAAGACGATAAAGGGCGCGTTGCCGCCAAGTTCCAAAGAGACTTTTTTGATGGTTTGCGCGCATTGCGCCATTAATAAACGACCTACTTCCGTTGATCCTGTGAAAGACAGCTTGCTAACGACTTGGCTGTCGGTTAGAACCTTGCCTAGTTTGCTAGCAGACCCCGTGATGACTTGAAAAACGCCAGCAGGAATACCGGCACGTTGTGCTAATTCGCCAATGGCTAACGCAGTAAGCGGTGTTAAGTCCGCAGGACGAACGATCATTGAGCATCCCGCTGCCAGTGCCGGCGCGGCTTTGCGTGTAATCATCGCGGCCGGAAAATTCCATGGCGTAATTGCTGCCGTAACACCGATAGGTTGACGGATAACGGTTAGTCTTTGATCTGCACGAGGTGCTGGAATAGTATCGCCATAAATGCGTTTTGCTTCTTCAGCAAACCATTCAATAAAAGATGCTGCGTAGCCAATTTCGCCTTTTGCTTCGGCTAACGGTTTGCCTTGTTCTGTGGTCATCAAGAGGGCTAGGTCGTCGGTATTCTCGATCATTAGCTCAAACCAGCGTCTTAAAATCACTGAGCGTTCTTTGGCCGTGAGTGCAGCCCATTTTTTTTGTGCAATGCGAGACGCTTCGATGACAGCAGGGATTTCCTCTGGTGAAAGGTGAGGAATTTCTGCGATGACTTCGCCAGTCGCAGGGTTAGTGACAGGGTGTGTGGTTTTTGCTTTGGCTTCAACCCACTCGCCATTAACTAAGCAGCGAGTTTTTAGAAGTGACATATCCTGTAACATTGGAATCTCCTTTTTATTAGTTATCTTGGATTCATGTAAGGAAGTGCATGACTTGGATTGGGTAATGAGGTATCTAACTGGCATCCAAGTTAAATGCTACTTGAATTGTCTTTTGCAATCGGCATACCAAGTGCTGGGGATTCTTTAAGATATTGATTTATGGTAAAATATATTTTATTGGATTTTGTCATGATGAATATCGGCATCAAGTGTAAATTTTTTGATGGATATATTCATCAAGCAGCATGAGGTTCTCCCTGAATTCAGGCTCAAATAACAATAGAAGATTGAGATGAAATACTTTTTAATGCGTTTAGTGACATGAAACGATTGTTCTTCAGCCGTGTATGCACGTTATGCTTAAAAGTGAAAATTAGGGAGTAATGAAATAAATGCTTTTTGATAAAAATTTACAGCGAGTTATCGATGCATTGAGTGATGGTGTCTATATAACTGATGGGAATGGTATAACCGTTACCATGAATAAAGCTTATGAAAGAATGACGGGGCTATCAAAGCGTCACTTAATTGGGCTGCATATGTCTGAAGTTGTGAAGGCCGGTTATATCTCACGCTCGGTGTCCCTTGAAGTACTGAAAGAGTTAAGTGCCGTTACCATCATTCAAACCATTGGGGATGACCATAAAATATTTGTGTCGGGAACCCCGATGTTTGATGAGCAAGGTCGTATTGAGTACGTTGTTACTACGGCAAGAGATATTACAGAGCTGCTTAAAGCAAAACATAAAGAAGAGCAGCTAGACCAATTGTTAAAGCTAAAGGAACTCTACGGAACATCCGCCGTATCAGGGGATAACCAAGAGACCTTTATCATTAGCCGTAATACTAAGGCTTGTTATGATTTAGCCAAAAAAGTCGCTACCTCTAATGCCAAGATACTCATTCAAGGTGAAACGGGTACAGGTAAAACGCTATTAGCGAATACTATTCACAAATACAGCAAAGCTTGCGATGGGCCATTTATTGAGCTTAATTGTGCAGCAATGCCTGAATCCTTACTGGAGGCTGAGCTTTTTGGATATATGCCAGGAGCATTTACTGGGGCTTCAGCAAAAGGGCGCATTGGGCTATTGGAAGCGGCTAATAATGGCACTTTATTTTTGGATGAAATTGGTGATTTACCGCTCAGCTTGCAGGTAAAGTTACTTAAGGTAATTGCTGAAAATCGCTTTATCCCTGTGGGAGGTACTGACTTTAAAAGCGTGAACTTTCGTTTAATTTCTGCCACACACCATGATTTAAAAAACTTGGTCGATAGTAAATTATTTAGAGAGGACCTGCTTTATCGGTTAAGTGTAGTGCCAATAACGCTCCCCCCATTACGCGATAGGAATGACGAAATTGCTCCGCTACTTGAACATTATATTCAACATTTCAACAGCGTGTATGAATTAGATTGCCATTGGCATCAAGATGTCATTGAACAATTAAGTCACTATGACTGGCCAGGTAATATTCGAGAATTAATCAACCTAACTGAGAGATTAGTCGTTACCGCTGACCAGTCATTGATTACGGTTGAGCAACTACCGGCCGAATTCAAATTAAAAGCCCCTATCAGTGAGAAGCGACTTTTAAAATTGCAAGTTGAGGCGTTAGAGCGGCGCTTAATTGATGAGGCGATAAAAGAGTTTGGCACGACTAGGTCGGCCGCTAATGTGCTTGGTATTGACCAGTCAACATTAGTAAAAAAACAAAAGCGTTGGCGTCAGGATGAGCGGTAGAGTCAGACAAAGCTATTTAATAATTAAAATTAATGGCAAGTAGAAAATATTAGTGGGAATTTTTTATTCTGCGTCCAAGCGTTTCTCAAGCTCTTTACCCCTTCAGGATACTGGTTTTGTATGGAAGGCGTGAGCACTTCTTTTTACTCCTATATGCCCTCGGCAAGCGCCAATCGAACCACCGCCTATTCGAACTGAAGCTAACTCGATAACCTCACAGCTTTTAACGCTAGGCAGTTTCCATGAGAAATAAATAAATGATTGTCGTGTGATTTTTTCGAATGTATGCTATGTGTGTTTTTAATTAATTTAAATTGATGTCTTGATTTGTAATAGGAATTTTTATGGATGATTTTACATTTTGGATGTTCTTTGTGTCCGCTGCCATTATATTAAATATTTCTCCAGGGCCTGATTTAATCTATATTATATCTAGGACTTTGTCTCACGGAGCTAGAGTTGGGCTGGCATCTGCAATTGGCGTTTGTTCTGGAGCTCTGATACATGTGCTAGCGGCAGCCGCTGGTATCTCAGCCATACTCAAGAGTTCAGAGATTGCATTTGTTATCGCTAAATTCATAGGAGCAGGCTACCTTGTTTTTTTAGGCATCCAAGCGCTGCGATCGACCGGGGTCAGCTTTGAAACTGATAAATTGAATGTATCAACTAAGATTTCCCCTTGGTTAGCATTTAAGCAGGGCGTGTTGGTGGATGCGCTCAATCCTAAAGTAGCTATATTTTTCATGGCATTTTTACCTCAATTTGTACGCGAGGATCACGGAAGTGTACCGACACAACTAATAACCTTGGGGCTCATAACAATCGCGATAGCCATCGTGATAGAAAGCTTTGTTGTTTTTCTGGCTGCTCGACTCACAAATTATTTGCAAAGTAACCCTAGTGTATCGATTAGACTTGATCGTATTTTTGGTTGCATACTTATGGTTCTTGCGATTCAGCTCGTGTTGACTGAATGGGCATCAATCTGATGCTGATACGGCGATCAAAATAGGGAACACCTCTGTGCGTTTAACTCACTGTTGTGAACTGACGTTAGGTTAACGGTAAGGGGGTTGTTTACTGCTAAACAAAGGTCGGTTTATAATAAGCGCGGGTTCTTGTTTCGAATGAAGAACTAAGCTTTTAAGTGGCCAAGGATTTTACATGGCATACGAGTAAAGGGATCGTACCAGCACATCTCATCAATGATTGCTTTTTGAACAAGAAAGCATAATTTTTAATTGACCCTCTCCCTGTAAAATTCATGCTGTGCCGTTCACCCAATTACAAGGATATTAGGTATGTCAAACGACGCCTCTGCAGCGTGCAACGAAAGTTCAATCAATCAGAATCCAGCAATGCCTTATGTTGCTGCGAAGGATGTTAATAAAATACATTTAAATTTTCAATTCCGAGGTAAAGGAGGGGAATATTTTCGTATTTGGATTGTTAACATCCTACTTACAATTCTGACGCTAGGGATCTATTCGGCCTGGGCAAAGGTTCGTAACCACCGCTACTTTTATGGGAATACTCACTTAAACGATCATAGCTTTGAGTACTTAGCCAGTCCTATCACAATTCTTAAAGGACGCCTGGTTGCCGTTGCGCTTTTGATTATTTATATACTGGCCGATCAGTTTTTCCCTTTACTAAGTATTGCGCTGTATATTGCACTCATCGTGTCTATGCCTTGGCTGATTTGCAGATCCATGGCGTTCAGGCTGATAATACACGCTATCGTAACATCCGTTTCGGCTTCGATGGAGGTTATTCGGAGGCGTTCAAAGCCTTTATTGTTTGGCCGATGCTTGGCGTTTTAACCTTAGGCATTTTATTTCCGTACGCTGTGTACAAGCAGAAGTATTTTCTGGTTAAAAACTCACGTTATGGTACACGCAGCTTTGAACCTGACTTTAATTGGAAGCAGTTCTTTAACATCTATTTAGTGGCATTTGGCATCGTTGCCGTGGGTATTGTGATGTTATTTGTTGTTCCTGTTGTGGGAGGGTTTATAACAGCGATCACTTATTTTATGGCATTTGCTATGTAAGTGCCAATAGTACCAATGTCATTTATAACAGAACAGTTTTAGATCAACATGGATTTGAATGTCGACTCGATTTTTTAAAACTAGCCTTTATTTATTTCACTAATGGTTTGGTGATCATCTTGAGCTTGGGATTAATGATACCTTGGGCTAAAGTGCGCTTAGCACTTTATCAAGCTGAGTGCCTTGATTTCTTGGCCGAAGGATCGCTAGAGGAGTTCATCACAGCCGAAGATAAGCGCTGCAATGCTTTTGGTGAAGAAATGGGCGAAGCGTTTGACATCGATATAGGGTTGTAATGGGTATTTACACCCATACAAATAATGCCCAGGTTAATGCATAAAGAGATAACTCATGCCCAGTGTTTACGGATATTTTTTTGATAGTCGGACCTCTGCAAGCCAAAAAGCACGTATTGATACTGTTGATTCGGGACGTGTAATGCTGGTGCTAGAGAGTGGGTCTCAATGCTTTTCAATGGCAGAGCTGAAGGTGACATCTCGGCTCGGAAACACGCCACGACACGTGGCGTTTCCTGATGGGGGGCGGTTTGAAACGCAGGATAATGAAGCGATTGATGCTTTGCTAACCTTCTATAATCGACAAATGAGCGCCCTTTGGTTATATCGTTTAGAGAGTAAGCTCCGGTATGTAGTCTTAGGTGTCGTTGTCACCTTTGGATTTATCGGGTTAATGGTTTTGTATGGTTTACCCGCTGGCGCTAAGTTGCTTGCAATGCAGATGCCTGTGTCCGTTTCCACAGGTATTAGTGAACAGGTTTTCAAACAACTCGATCAACGTTTTTTTCAGCCCTCACAACTTCCTGAATCTACACAAGAACGCTTAAGAACACGCTTCTATGAGGTGACGGAGCAGGTCGAAGAGCCCTTTGTTTTCGAGTTGTACTTTAGAAGAGGAGGTGCAGGCTTGGGTGCGAATGCTTTTGCACTTCCCTCCGGTTTGATTTTGATGACGGATGAGCTCGTCGCCCTAGCTGAAGATGACGATGAGTTGGTTGCAATTTTTGCGCATGAGGTTGGTCATGTCGTACATCGACACGGTGTTCGCCAAGTCATGCAACAAACCGCATTAGGGCTTGTTGTCACCTACGTTACCGGTGACACCAGTAGCTTAATCGGTGCGTTACCCCTAGTGCTGTTGCAGCTTGGCTATTCACGTGAATTTGAGCGAGAAGCAGACCAGTATGCATTGGACTATTTAAGTACCGCCGACATATCGAGCGAGCATTTCGTCAATATTATGAAGCGGCTTGATGACCGTTATGAAGATGAAGAGGGTCTTGGTCATTATCTGTCCACTCACCCTCCTACCCGAGAGAGGATAGAGCGCTTTTCAGTAGACAATTAGTCCAGCGCTCATGTCGGCTTTACGAGTGATCACTTTTGTTTTCACGACTAAGCCACAGATACATTCCGAGTCCGACCATCATTGCCACCGCCGATAACAGCATTAACACGGCATTCATCAGCTGGGCGGTACTGGCATTGTCGATTAAAGACTTGAACATTAACAACAGAGCTTCGATTGAAACCGCAATGATGATCGCTGCTACGAATCGTGAAATGGTACGTCGAGTTGTATCGTGATGGCGGATATCTTTACTGACCAGTACCTATTCTTCAAGGATGGTTTTACCAAGGTCGAAAATTGACATACCCAGTGTGAGCATGATGACAATAGTGAAGGCCCCTGTAGCAATATTTTCACCATCACTGAACTATAGCCACTTCAAATTTATATTTATTTTTTAGAAGTAAATGCGTATTTAATCTAATATATTATCTTTGATTGGGTTACGAGTATCAGCGTTATTTACAAGCGGTGTGGTTTGTTAAAGTGGGTGGCTGCTTTGTAATAATAGAGCTGTTAGCCCGCATTTTTCATAATCGCCAAAATCATTATATCAGCCCAGTTTAACCTTTTTTTCCAGCGCTAAGCTGGCATTTAGATACCGATTTTGACCCATTATCTGTGTTTTGGGCACAATTCCCCTTTTCCCCATTGATTCGAGCAGGGGGTGCTCAGTCAACTAACTCGGCAATAAACGCTCAACGAGTCGCGTGAACTCTTTTTGATCTGGACAACACTCATTCAAGAGGAAACGGATTCGACGGGTATTAATCACGACCACGGCCGCAATTTTAATCAGTCTGAGTCTCAGGCCTTGCACGCTTAACGAGTCATATTTGTTTGAGCAATGCTCTCTGAGTTTTTCAAACAATACAAATGCGAGCATTGAGGGTGCGAGTCGCCATTGATTACTCCACCAGTGCTTAGAGGATGTTCGTTTAGCAAAGAGGTCAAGCTGCTGATCTTTAATTCGATTTTCCATATCGCCACGCGCGCAGTATTCTTCGCAATAAAGTTTACTGTCCCTGCCATGCAAGCTCGTGACAATAAATCGAGGATTTCTGCCCTTATCGGTCACTTCAATCTTGGCGATAACCTCACGAGGATGTTTCCAGCTGTCGGCTTGATAGGTGTAGCGCCAGAAACATCGGGTCGCACCTTTAATACCTCGCGATTTGCGTTGCTGATGCTGTGATTCAGCATAGTTCCAACTTCTATCAATCATACCTTCCAAGCGTAAATTGCGGGCGATCCCTGCGATGTAATCAACACTGTTACGCTCACACCAATTCAGTACTAACTGACGACAGAATCCACTGTCGCCACGAAAGACAATCTGCACATCAGGCCAGTGTTGACGAATAAACGTGACCAGTAGTTTCAGGATGGCTGCCGTGTGCTTTGCCCCGTCAATTTTACTGGGGCGTAGATAGGCGACTAGCGGAAATCGATCACTGAATACATAAAGCGGCAGGTAACAATAATGGTCGTAATACCCATGGAAGAACTTCTCTGGTTGGTCACCATGCAATGGGATATCTGTGGCATCAAAGTCGAGAACGACACGCTTTGGTGGCTTTTTATGTGAGGCAATAAATTGTTCCCAAAGACACTGATGGGCATCAAGAATAGCCTAGCGATTCATCTGAGACTCGAAGCGACAGAGGTTGAACAACTTGCAAGCATTTGCAGTGATTCTACCAAGGTTTGACGTGCCATATCCTGTCGTAATTGAGTGTGATCATTAAGATCGCAGTAACCGGCGGCTATGCAGAGTAATCGTTGTCGCAACATAGCTTTCAGTGAGTGTTTAACCTTGCCAGATTCTCTCCAATCCACCAGTTTACGTGCCAGTCGATCAGTAAGACCCAATTGGCGGTCTACTTCACGCAACAGAAGTAAACCGGCATCACTGGTGATATGACCACCGCTAAACTGAGCTTCAATTTTGTGGCGAGAAAGGGAGGAAAACTGAATCGTCTGTGGTAACATTTTGCTCACGGCTGAGTCCTTATCGCTGTTGCTTCGACACCAATAACTATAAGGCTTTCAGCCGTTTTTGTTTATACCTTCATGAAAATCCGGGCTAGGATAGCGATAGAAACTAAAGGTTTTCTCGTTAGGCGATTGCTTTAGAAATCTGATCATATCATTGATCATCAAATCCAAGCGATCGGCCGGATGAATCCCTAACTGTTCGTAGACAGTCTGAGAAACATGGACACAACCCTCCAGAACGTCGTTAGTCAGATACACCTGAAAATCGAGCTTTAGAGAGCATGAACGAGTGAGGTTCATCATGGGTTTGGTCATGGTATTTATCCTTGGAAAAGAAAAACCCAAAGAAAAACACCCCCAACGGGAAGTATTTCCCAATGGGTTGAAGTAGAACGGAATGATTGGCTAAATAGCCAAAATCTTAGAGAAGAGGTCTAGAGACTAGAGCAGCTTAACGATAGCGACCACCAAACCTGCAATAGCAAAGGTTTGCATCATGAGCATACGAAACATCTGAGATGTTAAACGATCCTCAAGATTTTTAAGTCCTTGGTTAAGGTCTTGCTTGGTTGCAAGCTCGTTCATGTCTGACTCCATTGCCTCAATGACGTCTTTTGCTTTATCAGCTGGGACATCAATTGATCGTAAAGCATCATAAAGGGTGATACTGGTTTTCATGAGACTCCCTCAGAAAATCTCGGAAGCCTGCCCCATTCGGGAAAGTTCCCGAGTGGGTTAAAAAGAATGCATCACCTAGTATAGCTAGACTGCCGCTGAAGATGCGATGCGGCTAAGGTATGGGCGTTACTTGGTGCAGGCGTAACAAGCCTGACTGTCAAACAGTACTAAGCTGTTAAATCATAGCCAGATAGGACAAGTAACGCAACTTTCATGATGACGAAATTGAGAACTATCATAGTTTCAATAATTTTCACTAAATGCTAAATCGCAAGATTCGCAGTGATTACAACAGTGCAGGCTTTCCTCGGACATTTGCTCCACAACTAAGGCATGAATATTTTACCTTGCTGCGATTTTCATTTATTCCTTCGGGCAGTACAGGTAGTACAAAATCCTCTTTATCGAAGAGTTTCACTTCAGCTTAACTGCTGACGCGATCGGCAAGACAAGCATTCCTCAGCTCTCTAAGCCGCGTCCAACTGCAATGCGCCAAGGTTCATTAAGGATATTTAATCGCTCTAGTATGAGCTTTTCAAGGCGTTCTGCTTCGTGCCAAAGGTGTTGCCAGCGCTGAGACTCATCATTCATATCGCCAACAGATAAAGGTTCAGTAACAACAACTCCAACTTTACTCAGCTTACGAGCTGAATTCCAGAAACCGGATGCTCCATGGAGTTCTTTAACAGCGGTAATTGGATGGCGATAGGTTTGAGCTAGGTACAACAAAAAAGCAGTAGCATATCCCTTACGCTGGAAGCGCTGTATTACCTCGATATTGAACAGATAAATACGATCAAATATCGGAGACTCTGCATAGATGGCAGTGCCAACCAGCTCATCGGTAGTATTAAAAATACTGACATTGTAATCTGGATTTGGAGACGTGAACGTCTTGTAGTAATTGACTGATGCTTTTACGGTGATTGATGGTAATTGCTCAAGCGTTGTGCGGTTGAAAATTGTATCCATGCTTGTTCACCATTGTCATGTAAGCTTTAAAATCATGGACTTTTTAACATACTAATCTGGCCCCTTCAAACGCCACACTCTAATGAGCAGTTTATGAGCCCCTATCTCGCATTCATGGCGTATTCATTAATTCATGTTAGTATTGAGTTTAAGCAATGTTGTTGAGACAGCTATACAGTAAATTGTACCTATAAATATTTAATGAGATCGTCGGAAGGAGTCGAAAATGAGCAAACTTCTCAAAGGAGCCAAGGCCTTTACTACCTCTCTTTTATTCGGTAGTAATGAAAGCCAAGGCCTGATCAGAACATTAGGCTCTGCGTCCTTAGAAGCTGGAAAAAACCTTGGTGCAGCCATCCTAGATACTAAAGAAGATGAAAAAGATCGCATTGTAGCAATTGGCGGAGACCCTAATATTCCAGATGGAATTGGAATTGGTATTCAAGGTTCGGGCTACTATAAGGACGGCTTCCTTCTCGTTCCTGACGACGAGACAGAAGCCGATTATTTTGGTAAAAATTAACTTCCGTTATTTCCTTGCCATTTTAGTAGCAGCACCCTGTAATTTATTACCGCCCTCTGATCCAGCACTTTGAGCTATTTGTGTTGAGTTACTGAGGGAGCTCTGAACCGCACTACCTACACTCATACCAGCCCAACTCAACACACCTACCCACAGCATCGGAAAAATAAAGAACATCGACCACTCCACAAACATCATGACGCCACGGTCATATACATTGTTGATGCCGGCCATAAAGCTCAATTTCGCTGCTTCGGAACGATAAATAAGATCAACCATATGACTATTGAGCCAGCGAGCTAACTCCCACCAGAACTTTATAGGGATTTAAAGGTATAAAGATACCTAGGACTAGGGCGCAGTCATGATTTTCAGGGATGGTTATGTGGCTTATCGTTGTAATTTATACACGAGAAGTATTTTGTGCCTGAGTAAAGATTGAGCCACTCAATCACACAAATGCATGAGGCAAGCCCCCAATCACTTGCCTCACAAATTCAAAAAATTCAATTAGCCTTCAAACCAGCTTTCTTGGTCGATAAAGGCGGCGAGTTCCAGCTCTTCTCGTCGTTTTTCAATGGCTCGACGTGCCTCCAATAAGCGTTTAGAAGCAAGCTTCTTACGCATGTTTGTTTGTTCAACATCGTACCCAATCAGCAGGTCGAATACTTCCGTTTGAATTGGCGATAGATCCTGTTCACTACGTATCAGCATAATGACCACTCCGATCTGAATTATCAGACTCACGGGCGTCGGCCTAGGATGCCTCGCCCGGCTCCAAAGGTTGTCACAGATCAATTATTAACCGATTTTAGGGCTGAGATCAATTGCAAACGGTTAATTTTTGATCTACGGACTGATCATATAGAGGGAAAATGACAGAATAATGACGTTTTATGGCTTAATCGGTTAAATCGTTTTGACGACGTGTCGGCAGTAGACGGTCGTTCTGCCGCAAACTGCGTAAGCTTCGTTTGATGGTCTTCAAATGGTCAAACAAGCTAGGGCCCAACTTCATGGCCACGCCCACGGCTAAAATATCAATGACGACCAAATGCACCACACGAGACGACATTAAGGTGCTGAGATCTTTATCTTCTTCGACGTCAACGTGGATTGGAATCGTTGCGAGCTCGGCTAAGGGAGTGGTGCCTGGACACAGAGTAATCACGGTTGCGCCCGTCTCTCTGACTAACTTCACCGTATGGAGCAAGTCTTTCGTGCGGCCGGTTTGTGAAATGGCAACGACCACATCACCTTGACGCAGCGTGACCGCCGAAATGGTTTGCATGTGCGGGTCGGAGTAGGCGGCAGCCGAGACCATCAGTCGATAAAACTTATGCTGAGCATCCGAACAAACGGGTGCTGATGCACCAAATCCATAGAACTCAACACGATTGGCTTTGGCGAGCGCATCGATGGCTTCTTCTAGGGTTTCTGGATCAAGCTGTTCGCGAATGTTAATCAGGTTGCCAATCATCGAGTCAAAAATCTTTTGCTTGAACTCGATAACGGTGTCTTTGGTGTCTAACGAGAATTTTTCAAAACTGGTGTTGCTCGCCAACCCTTGCGCTAACGTCAGTTTAAAGTCTTGAAAACCATCATAGTTGAGTGCCCGGCAAAAACGGACAACGGTGGGTTCGCTCACGTTGGCTTCAGAAGCTAAATCCACAATTCGCATATGAATGACGTCATTGGGGTTTGCTAACACATAGTCAGCCACTTTTTGCTCAGATTTACGCAGTTTTTCACGCGACTCTGCAATCGATTTAAGAAGATTGAAGGGGTTCAACTCTGATTCCTGTCGGAGCAATTGGTTTCAAGGCTTTAGTATAGCAATGAAAGTCGGCTTGAACGAAGCGTTTTACACTGTCGTCTGTATTTGTTTGCGACAAATGCGTGAAAAAAGCCATTGATGCTACAGATCCGAGACTCAAGCACGTACAATAGACTTAACACAAGCCAATTATGCGGAGCGCTCAATGGGCGATAGTCAAACTCTTATCAAGCAATTGAATCAGCTGAAACCCTGGCAACTGACGGCAGTGTCGGCTGCGTTTACTGAACGCATGTTGCCGAACTTCATGCTTTTCTCCAAATTATTGAATTTTGGTGATACCGCTAAGGTTCGCACCGTCATGGATGGCGTTTGGCAGCACTTATCCGGTGGCGCCAAAATGAACTTTGAAGTTCAATTGGATCATATTGATAGCAACATTCCATCTTTAGATGAGTTTGATATGTATGGCGCCATGCCAGCCCATGATGCGATTGTAGCCTTGTACTCAACCCTGACCTGCATATTGGAAGAAGATGCGTCCGAGGTGCTGAGTGTGATTAGCTTATCGCATGAGTCCGTCGCGACCTTTATTGAAGTGAATCAAGCGGACACTCAGATGTCAGATGTTGATCTGATGCGCTTTATTTCAACGCATGAACTCATGCAAGACGAAGATGCCTTTACAGAAGAGGTGTTCGAGCGCATTTTGAGTCAGGAGCATCCTGATAAAGCCTTTATTCAAAGTCTTCGGACGTTGGCTGAAAATCAGGGTATTAGTAACATTGGTATTAGTGATAGCGAGTAATGCTTAGAATTGGTTTGTGTCTACTGATTATTCCCGGTCTTGTTCTGCTGTTTATATTTTTTCGTGAGCTGATGTGGGTCGACGATTGTTTGGCCAGCGGAGGCTCTTGGAATTATGTCAAAGCAGTCTGTGACTCGTCGCAACAACATCCCTTTGTGCCATTGATGACTCGCAAGCCGTTGCTGGTCAATGGTGGAATGTTGCTGTCTTGTTTGGGTTTGCTGATCACCATCGCAGGCCTGTATCGTCGTCGGTCTTAAAGCGAGCTTTTCATGCGTCGTAAAATTGTTCTGTTTAGTCTTGTTTTTCTAGTTGCTATTGGACTTATCGCTTGGCAACAATCGCCACAGTGGTTGGAGTCTTTTAATGAAACACGAGCAGAAGAGGCTAAGCAGTATCGAGCGAAGGGCCTAGCGCTCGGAGACGTCTCAGATCAAGAGACTTGTGTGACCCGCGCGCTCAGCGACTATGCAAGTTGCACCGATTCGACCTACGCCTGCACGGTCAATCAGGGCATTCAGTTAAAAGCCTGTTTAGAAGCGGCTCAACCGAGCGAAAACTTCTGTGCAGATGTCCCTGAGTTCAATGAAAAAGCCACCGAAGAAGAGAAGAACTGGGCGCGTTACGGATGTTGGGATGCGGATATTGCTGGCGAAGGCTGCAGATTGCTGCTGCGTCAAAAGCAGCAGTTCTGCAGCCAATAGGTCTTATTCCGAAATACTGAGCAGGATCTTACCCACGGTTTTGCCTGTTGCACTCAGTTTGTGAGCGGCGGCGGCATCCGATAAGGGGAAGGTCTTCGCCAGCTTTAAAATCAACTTGCCGTCGGCCACTAAATTGGCAAGGGATGCCAGTTGTTGTGGGTTAGGCACCACACGGATCGGCTCAACGGTGACATCGGTGCCTTCTGCCGCAGCGGCAACCTGAGCGGCTGTGACGGAAGGTAAGGTCACCATGCGTCCACCGGGTTTCAGCGTAATCAAAGCATTGATGGCCGTATCGCCGCCTACACCATCGATAATTAAATCAAAGGTGTCTGCATAATCACGCATATCAGCACGTGTGTAGTCAATCACTTCTTGGCAACCCAAGCTTTGAAGAAACTCAATATTGGCCGTTGAACAGGTTGCACTGACTTGCGCCTCATGGATGGCAGCTAATTGAACAGCTAAATGACCCACTCCACCCGCACCCGCTAGAACCAGCACTTTTTGTCCCGTTTTTAGCTCGCCTTTGTCGAATAAGGCTTGCCATGCTGTTAAGCCCGCTAAGCCTAAACCGCCAGCGGTTAAGGCATCCAATCCTTCTGGACGCAGTGCGATTTGGTCAGCTGGCGCTGTTAAATACTCGGCATAAGTACTGGCGGGTGTTGGAAAACGAACGAAACCTAAAACAGCGTCTCCTACGTTAAAAGTGTCAACTCCTTCACCACAGGCTTCAATAATACCGCTAAATTCCCATCCAGGAATAAAAGGAAATTGTTCAATGAAGCCAGAAGCGCCGCCACCTGAGCAGGTTTTCCAATCGATTGGATTGACGCCAGCCGCTTGATTGCGAATTAAGACTTCGCCAGGGCCTGCTTTTGGCTGCTCGGTTTCTTCGTAGACTAAATTGTCGGGTTCGAACGCATGAACACAGATTGCAAACATCAGGTGTACTCCACAGATATTGGCTAAAAACTCTCCACTGAGTCAGTGGTGACTGATGTTATTATCTACTTCAGACTCTTCAATTTCTACGTCGGTGAGCATATCAACAGGGAAATGGCAGATAAACTCACTGCCCACACCCAATTTGCTTTTGATTTCAAGTTTGGCGCCATGCCGAGCCAAGACATGTTTGACGATGGATAAACCCAGTCCAGTGCCGCCTGTTTCCGATGATCGCCCTTCATCAACGCGGTAAAAGCGTTCGGTGAGATGCGGAATATGGTGTGATTCAATACCGCGCCCGTTATCAATGACACTTAAGTGCCCGCCGGATGCGTCGCTTCGCCATTCTATCTTTATTTCACACCCTTCTGGCGTGTACCTGACGGCATTAAATACCAAATTGGAAAAGGCGCTGTGAAGTTCGTTCGGTTGTCCGAGCAGGTCTTTATCTGACGCAATGTTGAGTGTCAGGATGTGTTCTTTTGTACCACTGAGTAATATGCCGTCACGCTTGATTCGATATAGAAGAGAAGGAAGGTTAACGGGTTGCTCATCTTTCACGTGTTGGCTTGACTCTAAACGTGACAGTAACAGCAAATCGCTGACTAGACTTTCCATGCGCAAGGTTTGTTGCTGCATTTGGCTTAAGCCACGCATAATGGGTTTGGGTAACTCTTGATCTAAGAAGGTTTCAAGATACCCTCGAATCACCGTTAGCGGGGTTCTTAACTCATGGGATGCATTCGCGACAAAGGTTTGGCGAGTCTGCTCAAGCTGCTTAAGGCGGGTGATATCACGTGCAACGAGGAGTCTGTCACCTTCACCAAATCGAGTAATGTGATATTGCAATGTCATCTGGTGATGAACGGGTGACATTAACTCAAAGGGTTCGGAGTATTCTTGTTTTTTGTAATAACGAATAAAGCGCGGGTCGCGCAGTAGGTTGAGAATGGACTTTTTCTTATCGATTTTGGGTTTGAGGCCCAATAAGCGCTCAGCTGATCGATTCCACCATTCTAACTTGTCTCTGGCATCAATAATGACAACGGCATCTTCTAACGCAGCGGAGGATTGTTGGAAGCGTCTGATGACCGACAGGAGCTTTGTTTCATGCTCCTTGTTGGAGCGTTGTAAGCGATACAGAGCATAGGATAAATCGCCCCAAGAGGACGGCAGATCCGGTGGTTCACTGTTGTCTGTTTTGATGGCCCAGGCATATAAACGCTGAAACTGTCGCAACTGATAGAGGCTCCACGAGAGCGAGCCCAGCAATAAGCCAAGCAGAAAGTGCTCAGTGACGAACCCAACCAAACCCCCGACAACACAAAAAGTGAATAGGCTAACAAACAATTTTGGTTTGGAGATAACCATAAATATGGGGGTCCATAGCGGGTTGGTTCAATGCTAAGTAGAAGGTTAACTCTAACTCAGTTGAGCTGAAAACCGATAGCCTGTTCCTCTCACGGTTTGAATTAAATAATCGTGTCGTTCGCCCAGTGCTTTGCGAAGGCGGCGAATGTGCACATCAACCGTGCGCTCCTCAACGTAAACATTCCCACCCCAAACCATGTCCAATAACTGCCCACGGGAGTATGCCCTGTCTTGATGCGTCATGAAAAACTGCAACAGACGGAATTCTGTTGGGCCCAGTTCTAAGGGTGAGTTGCTGGATAACACACGGTGAGAAATAGGATCAAGTGTTAAATCATCCACGGTAACCGGCTCTTCAATGCCTTTTGGTGTCGTGCGTCGCAGGACGGTTTTTAGACGAGCCACTAATTCGCGCGGTGAAAAGGGCTTGGTGATGTAGTCATCAACGCCGACTTCAAGGCCTTGAATTTTATTATCTTCTTCGGCTTTGGCCGTTAACATAATAATCGGGATGTTGGACGTTACTTCGTCACGACGTAAACGACGCGCGAAATCGATTCCATTCGTACCTGGCATCATCCAGTCCAGCAATACCATATCCGGCTTTTGGTCCAATACAGCGGCATGCGCTTGTTGAGCATTCTCAGCTTCTATGCATTCGTAGCCAGCCATCTCAAGTGCGACAGCAATCATCTCGCGGATAGGCGCTTCGTCATCAACAATTAATACCCGTTTAGCAACAGACATCCCTAAAACCTCAACATTAAAAACCAGATACCTATTACAAGACGTTTCTGTTACATAAATATGACAATCACGGCCTTAGTATTATCTATTTTATGAAAACAACCAAGTTTAGGCAGCATAATGCAGAACAATCCCTATCAGAACGGATAATTCGGCCAGGTGATTATTTAAAAAGGCTTTAAAGCACGGGTCGCGTTCCCTGTGCCGAATCAGCAAAAATTGATAGACAAAAAAGCCAGCGGCACCCAGTAGACCCGCATAGTACCAGCCACTCATAGAGAGCTGCAGGCCGACAAATGCCAACAATCCTAAAGCAGACAATTGAAGAAGGCTAATGATGAGCACATCGCGCTGACCAAACAAAATGGCGGTGGATTTAACGCCGATTTTCAGGTCATCGTCACGATCCACCATGGCGTATTGAGTGTCATAGGCAACGGTCCAGAGCACTTTTGCGAGATATAACAGCAGTGCAAGGGTTGGCAGGCTCTCAGTCACCGCCGTAAACGCCATAGGAATGGCCCAACCAAATGCAGCGCCTAACACCACCTGCGGTAAATGCGTGTAGCGCTTCATAAAGGGATAGGTGAATGCAAGTGCGATGCCCACCACTGACATTAAAACCGTCATGGTGTTGGTAAAAAGAACGAGAAAGAATGAAATCAGCATTAAGCCGATGAACAAATAAATGGCTTCCTTCTCAGAGACTTCGCCAGTGGCTAAAGGGCGATTGGCGGTGCGCTTAACATGACCATCGATATGCCGGTCTGCATAGTCATTAATGACACAGCCAGCCGATCGCGTTAAAAATACACCCAAAATAAAAATAATGAGGAGATGGGGAGCGGGGACGCCTTCCGATGCAATCCAGAGCGCCCAAAGTGTGGGCCACAGCAGAAGCCAGGTGCCGATAGGTCGATCAGCACGCATTAAACGAATATAAACGGAAACTTTATTTGCAACATTCATGACTCAGCTCCTTTTAGAGGCGCTATTGTACGCCTTAAGGCGCTGAGTCAAAATAACGTCTTACTTTTTCGTGCAAATTCCCAAAAGTGGGTAGAGTGGGCAATAGCCGACCAATCCCGTCAACAAGGTACAATACCGATCCAACCCCAGATAGGCAGTGCACCGAACAGGGTTGCGAGGACCAACGCTGCGCCAATCACAATTCGTAGGATGCGATCAATTCCGCCGACATTCAGTTTCATGATATAACTCCTTTATCTAAATTAGACTTTATTGTAATAGATAGAGTTGAGAATAGAAACGTTTAAACGATCTTACAAAGCACTTAAGCGTTAGGGTGATAGGTAATTTGCTGCATCGGCGGTAGGAAGATTTCGGTGACGAGTAGCGGATGTGCCGCGATCCAAAACACAGAGCGGCGGCTCGGGTAGGCTTGTCCATTGGCGTAGAAGTGGCAAAGCTCAATGTCACCTCTTTTGATGGTTGGGTCTGTAAACAGCATCGTTCCTAACGAGCGACTGCCGAGTCGATTCAGACGCTGATGACACTGTTTTAGTGTTGCGACAGGAACAACTGAGCGC
Source organism: Nitrincola nitratireducens (assembly GCF_000585235.1). NCBI lineage: Bacteria > Pseudomonadati > Pseudomonadota > Gammaproteobacteria > Oceanospirillales > Oceanospirillaceae > Nitrincola > Nitrincola nitratireducens. The sequence continues at coordinate 35,443 of NZ_AONB01000021.1, forward strand.
GCGTAAACCCAAGGTTGTTGGTGACCCAAGAGCTCGACTTCACGAATGAGAACACGTTGTTTTGGGTTTAAGCCCAAGGCGGATGCTTCATCTTTTGTGGGGATAGCTAGGTTTTGAGAGAGAAGCTTAACAGAAAACTGTCCGTGACTGGCGCGAATTAGGGCCTCAGTTAATGAGCCCTTGTCGCACAGCCAATTGCGCCAGTGGCTAGACAGGGCAGGTCTGCGTTTTGCACTGAGCCAAGTGGATCGTGTAAAGCCGTTAAGTGGAATGTCTGAATAGTGCACAAAAACATCACATAGCCGTTGTTATGGGGTCGGCAGTATAACATTTTTGTGCAAATGGATACGTTCTGAGCGGCTAATTATCTTCGTTCAGCTCCATTTCATCGTCTGGAGATTCGTTGCGTAATGAGCGTTTAATGCTGATGAGGCTTTGGTGACGTACATCCATGCCGCTGACTTGATAAATTAAGTGTTCGGAAAGGTTTCGGGCATGATCACCGATACGCTCAAGACTTCTGAGTACCCACATAACGTTTAAAATGGCAGAGATTGAACGCGGGTCTTCCATCATATACGTGGCCAAGGAGCGCATCGCTGTACGGTATTCCATGTTCACATTGCTGTCTTGTTTGGCCACGTTATAGGCCAACTCCAGATCGCTGCGTGCGAAAGCCGTTAGAACATCTTTGACCATACTCGAAACGAGCTTACCGATATGACGAACCTCTTGATAGCCTTTAGGAGAAGGGCCACTTTGTGCAATCTCGATCGCATGCTTACAGATGCGGCTGGCTTCATCGCCCATGCGTTCAAGGTCAGTCACTGAGCGGCTAATTGACACAATTAAACGTAGATCACTGGCCGTGGGCTGGCGCGTGGCGATCATTTTTGTGCACTGATCATCAATGCTCAGTTCCATCTGATTGGTTTGCTTATCCATGCGTCGCGACTCTTCAGCCATATCGAGGTTATTGTTGATCAGTGCCTCAATCGCATCACTGACTTGCCGCTCAACAATCCCGCCCATGGCTAAAAGTTCAGTTCGTATTTTTTCCAACTCATGATTGAATTGTTGTGAAATGTGCCGTGAAAAGCCTTCGTTACTTGTGAACATGATGTTGTCCTATTATTGTTTGATGTCAACGCACATCGTGTTATTCAACAAATCGGCCTGTAATGTAGTTTTCGGTAGCTCGTTTACGAGGGTTTGTGAATAGCTGCTGTGTTTCGCCATACTCAATGAGAGTGCCTTGGTGCAGATAAGCCGTATAATCCGATACGCGCGCAGCCTGCTGCATATTATGCGTCACTATGATTATAGTGTAATTATGTTTCAATTCTGTGATGAGCTCTTCAATTTTAAGTGTCGAAATTGGATCCAATGCGGATGCGGGCTCGTCTAGCAGCAGAACTTCAGGTTCAACAGCTAAGGCTCTGGCTATCACCAATCGTTGTTGTTGACCTCCGGAGAGCTCATAGGCATTGGTGTTTAATCGATCTTTCACTTCATCCCATAAGGCTGCACGCGTCAAGGCATGCTCAATGGCGGTGTCCAATCGGCGACGGCTGCGGATGCCTTGTATTCGCAATCCATACGCGACATTCTCGTAAATGGATTTAGGGAAAGGGTTTGGAAGCTGGAAAACCATGCCAATACGCCGTCTTAAGTCTGCAATATTCATACTGGGTGCGTAGATATCCTGGTTATCCAAATGTATCTGGCCAGACACTCGACACTCTGTTGATAAGTCATTTAAGCGGTTAAGGCTGCGCAGTAAGGTTGATTTGCCACAGCCAGAAGGGCCGATCAGGGCGGTAACATGATTGGCAATCACATCCAGATCAATCGATTTGAGAATTGGGGTTTGGCCAAAGCTCAAATTGAAGTCACGAATTGACAGTTTAATCGGGAAGGCTTGACCTGGATCAGGCAGCGTCCTTGGTTGATAGGGGGTCATGGTGTTATCCATCTAAATAGGCTTCTTGTCATCTTGAAAACGAACACGCAAACGATTGCGCAACAAGATCGCACTGAGATTCAGCAAAATGATCAGCAATATGAGCAGTAGAGCCGTTGTGAAGACGAAGGGTAAACTGGCATCTGTCCGGCCTGTTTGAAAGGCAAGGTCAAAGATATGGTAGCCTAAGTGCATAATTTTTCGGTCAAGGTGTAAAAATGGAAACTCCGCATCCAAGGGAAGCTCAGGAGCCAATTTGACAACTCCGACCAGCATGAGCGGGGCGACCTCACCTGCGGCGCGTGCAATGGCGAGAATCAAGCCTGTTAGAATCGCTGGTGTTGTTAGCGGCAGGACAATGCGCCACAGGGTTTCTGTATGGCTGGCACCAAGTGCTAGGCTGCCTTCTCGAACGGATTTTGGAATACGGGCGAGCCCTTCTTCCGTTGATACGATGACGACAGGCAGCGTGAGCAGAGCTAGCGTTAACGACACCCAAATAAGACCTGGGGTACCAAACGTTGGCATCGGCAAGGACTCTGAATAGAAGAGCTGGTCGATACTGCCACCGAGCGTATAGACAAAAAAGGCCAGCCCAAACACACCGAAGACAATCGAGGGCGTGCCCGCCAAGTTGTAGACTGCAATGCGGATGGTCTGGGTTATCCAGCCAAGGCGAGCGTACTCATGTAAATACACAGCGGCCATCACGCCAATTGGCGTCACGAAAACGGTCATAATCAAGACGGTAATAACGGTTCCAAATAGCGCGGGAAAGATGCCCCCTTCAGTTCCACCTTGTCGGGGCGATTCGACCATAAACTGCAAGAGTCCCTTGCCAAACACCTGCATTTTTTCGACCCATGACAGTTGATTGGGGAAGTGAATCTCTAAAATATCAACCAGATTGAGGGTTAATGCTTCGCCATTGCCGAGTAGCAGCGTTAATTGGGCATCTTTCTGTGCAGTTTTAATCTGTTCCGGCCAGTCTACAGGGGGTGGGGTGATCGTTGAGGTTGGGCTGAGCCGGAGCAAGATGGGCTCTGCAATTAAGCGTCCAAACGTCCTGTGTTCCAATGTCATTAATTCTGGGCGCTGAGTCATTGTGTTAATTTGGGCGTCCGTTAACCAAATAAAGTCTTGATAGGCGGCTTGCGCTTCTGAGCGTCTGAATAAGTATTCCTGTGTGCCTTGATCTGTGCTTTGATACGAGATGCGCTGTCCGATCAGGCGTTGCATCGATGGGTCATCCTGTTCGTGATAATGAACGTCAAAAATGGGCGCAGGCCAGAAATGACTGAGCCTTTAACGGCAATAAAGCCAATCAATATCGCGACCAAGAGTAACGACACAGACAAAGCGCCAGCACTTAACCAGATCCAAGCGTGTCCACCGGAAAGCCAACGATTCATAGCGCTTCCTTAAAGTTGTTGATAGCGTTTCTTCAACCCTTGTCGAATCAACGCCGCCAGCGTATTAAGGACAAAGGTAAACACAAACAGGATCAATACCGATAACAGCAGCACACGATAATGAGTGCTGCCGGCCTGAGCTTCGGGCAGCTCCATGGCAATATTGGCAGACAGACTGCGCATGCCTTCAAAGAGGTTCATATTCACCAACGGCGTATTTCCACTGGCCATTAATAAAATCATGGTTTCGCCTAAGGCACGACCAAAACCAATAATGATCGCTGAGAAAATACCCGCGCTGGCGGTCGGAAGGATAACACCCTGTAGGCTTTGCCAAGGTGTTGCGCCTAAAGCTAATGCCCCTTCGGTGAGATGTTTTGGCACCGATGATAATGCATCCTCTGCCAGTGAAAAAATGGTCGGAATAATCGCAAACCCCATGGCGATACCGATCACCAGCCCATTGCGTTGAGCGTAATCGATATTGTGATGGGCTAACCACTGACGTAAGTCCTGCGCAAATACCCAAGACTCAAATAACGAAGAGGCATAGGGGAGTGCCCAGACAAATGCCACTAGCGCCGGAATGAGCAAAACCCATAGGCTGGATTTTAGGCGATAGTGCGTTGAGTCGGGCAAAATTGACCATAACCACGAGAGCAAAACGAGGTATAACGGCAGGGCGATCAGGCCAAACAACACTTGAACGAGGTAGGCTTCAATGAGGGGGGCCAGATAAATACCAGCAATAAACCCTATCACCACGGTGGGTAGAGCCTCCATCAGTTCGACACTCGGTTTGATCCAATTGCGCAACCGTGTGGGCATAAAATAGGCCGTATACACAGCCCCCATTATGGCCAATGGCATGGCAAACAGCATCGCAAAAAAAGCGGCTTTTAACGTGCCTATACTTAACGGCACAATACTGTACTTGCCATCATGATACTCTGCCGATGGCGCAGATTGCCAAACCCATTCAGCCTGGTTGCGACCCTCATACTGCACTTTATGCAGCAATGAGGTGATGGATATTTGAGGGTGAGGGTTCAGCAGATGCCAATAGCGGGTTTCGCCAGAGGCCAGCCGTACTCCAAGAATTTGGTTGGACGAGGACAAGCTATAGGCCTTAATGGGTTCATCGGTTAAATACCCTGACCACAGGGTTTCGCCTGTGGGGGCATAGTGAATAGCAAGATGCCCTTGTTGGTCCAAGCTTAAAAAGCCTCGCCGTTGAGATTCAGGGATTAAAGCCAGTATCGGCGCCCTGTGGGATGTAAACTCATGTACCTTTTGAAAAGAGGCGGGAGTTCCTGCATCGCCCATCAGCCAAAACCACTGTTGAATACCACCATCTGAAGTGGTGGTGAGTAAAGACCGCTGATTTTCGGCAAGTCGGTAAACCAAAGCCGAGGGGTCAAGGTTGACTGGGTGCCATTGAAAAGATGACCTGTGTTCTTCAGACAGGCGTTCAGTCTCTATAGGCGTGACTTGGATGGGCTTGAAAATCGGGAACACTTGATAACCGAGATAGACAAACATGAGCAACAAAGAAATAACGACGGTATAGCCGCTGCTGCGGATCATCAAGGACATAACCGCATCTCGACAGCGTCGCCAAGTTTGAAAAGCCGACTGCTTGGCCTGCTTCGGCTTAGGGTTAGGACGCATCTAGATCAAGGCTCCTGAGGATATTGATCGCTTCGTCAGCCGGTAAAGCTACAAAGCCTTCCTGCATGAGAATAGATTGCCCCGTAGTCGAGTAGAGCATACGAATGAACTCGGCATGCAAGGGCGATAAAGGTTTAGACGGAGGATGATTAAGATACAGGTATAAAAAGCGCGCCAACGGGTAGCGCTGCTCCAATGCATTCTGTGCCGTGGGCAGTATTGCCGCATCCGTGGGGCGAATTGAAATGGCGAGTGGTTTGACATCCACGGACGCTGCGCCTAAGCCAGAATAGCCAAGGCCATTGAATGAGCGAGAAATGCTGCGCACGACGGCCGCTGAGCCAGGCTGCTCACTGACTTGGGGACGAAAATCTCCACCCAAAAGAACTAAATCACGAAAAAAACCATAGGTCCCAGAGGCGGCGTTGCGTCCAAACAAGGTAATGGGTTGATCATGCAGTCGCCCCTCAAGACCTAGGTCTCCCCAGCGTTGAATCGACATACCTGCGCTTTGATACTGAGTGACGGAGTAGAGTGCATCAAGCTCAACCAGGCTAATGCGGGTTAAGGGATTGTCTCTATTGACAAACACGGCGATTAAATCGAGCGCAATGGGTAACTCTAAAGGCGGGTAGCCGTACTGTTGTTCAAACTCGTGTCGCTCAGACAAACGCATGGGGCGACTCATCGGGGCTAGGGAGGCCGTACCTTGAATCAGTGCCGTCGGGGCGGTTGATGATCCACTGCCTTGTACCTGAAGGGTGACCTGAGGGTGGAGTTGAGCGAACTGTGTGGCTAATTGGGTCATTAATGCGTTGAGCGTGTCCGATCCAGTGGAGTGTAAACTGCCTGATAAGACAGCCGTTGGCTGATACTGTGGATAACTCGACAGGTCCTCAGCATGACCAAAGGATGGAACATACAGCAGGCTCAACACACATAAGTATAAAACGCGAAAGTACATCAATGACGTATCCAAATAGTTCAACGTTGACTCAACACATTTCCAAAAAAGTTAAATGAATTCAAAACGCCAAGATTAAGGGCGCTCCCAGCTGTAATACAAATGTAATATTTAATTCATTTTTCTGTCACATTTATCAGACACACTAGCCTCAGTAAGAATTAGCGATCCTCCTAAAGGTTAGGTGGGTCGTCTCCACTAACTTAATGAGGACACTTACATGACCTTTCGTAACAATGCCCTTGCAATTGCCATGACCGCTGCCACTGCTGTTGCGTTTGCAGCCCCTGCAATGGCTCGTGATACGATCCAGATCGCTGGCTCTTCAACTGTACTGCCTTTTTCTTCAATTGTCGCTGAGGAATTCGGTAATTCTTTCGCACAGTTCAAAACGCCTGTTGTGGGTTCAGGCGGTTCAGGCGGTGGCTTGCGTCAATTCTGCCAAGGCGTAGGTGCAAATACCATTGATATCGCAAACTCTTCACGCGCGATTCGTCCTAACGAGTTAGAAAACTGCTTCGCAAACGGCGTAACCGAAGTGATCGAAGTCAAATTCGGTTATGACGGTATCGTGTTTGCATCACGCACAGACAGCGGAAGCTTTGCTTTGGAACCACACCATGTATTCTTAGCTGGCGCTGCACAAGTACCACAAAACGGTCAAATGGTTGCGAACCCTTACTCACGTTGGAACCAGATTGACGCCAGCTTGCCAGACCAAGAAATTTTATTGGTTATCCCAGGTTCTAACCACGGTACTCGTGAAGTCTACGAAGAAAAAGTTGTGCACCCAGGTTGCGATAGCTTTGATGAAGTGAAGGCGCTTTCTGGTGAAGAAAAAACAAACTTCTGTAATGCGATTCGTACAGACGGCCGTGTTGTAGAGGTTGCAGGTGATTACACTGAAACTCTGGCACGTTTGGATGCACAGAGCAACGCGTTGGGTGTGTTTGGTCTGAGCTTCTATGATCAAAACCGTGACCGTTTGCAAGTGGCGACAGTGGGTGGTGTGACGCCAAGCTTGGAAACCATTGCAACAGGTGAGTACCCAGTATCTCGTCCTCTGTTCTTCTACGTTAAGAATGCACACGTTGGCGTGATTCCAGGTCTTCTGGAATATGCTCAGTACTTCATGAGCGCCGAAGTGGGTGGCATGGGTAGCCCATTAGAAGCTGCGGGTCTGATTCCAATGGATGACGATGAGCGCGCTGAGGTTATCTCTGCGATTCAATCACGTACGTTAATGCAGCCGTAAGGCACGCTGAACGGAACCGGGGCTCTGTTTTGGCATCCCCGGTTTTGGCATTTATGAGGACACTACGCTGGAGCGAGTATGAGTAATCTCGTATTGTTAACAGTGCTGCTGATGGTAATGGCAGTGGCTTATCAAATTGGACTGGTGCGCAGCAAGCGTATGTCGGTTGCGGCTGTGGACGGTGGAACGCGTATGCATTCTCGACCGGCTTACCACGGCACATTGGTTGCGCTGTGGACGGTGGTGCCAGCGGCCTTAATCTATATGGTCTGGAGCTTTTTCCAGCCGAATATCCTGAACTCAATGGTGATGAGTCAGTTGCCATCTGAGGTCTTAACCGCCTCTGATAACGAGCTGCGTATACTCCTGAATCGCATCATTAATTTATCCACAGGCTTTGGTTTAGCGGATGAGGCGCAGGCCTACGAGCTGGCGGCGGCGAGATGCTGAGAGAACTTCGTAATCAAGGCAACTTTATTATGTTGGCGTTGATGGCATCGGTTGCATCGGCAGGATTAGTCTTGACATGGCGACGTATTCAACCGGATTTGCGTGCGCGCAATCAGGTCGAAGTAGTCACACGTTTCTTACTGATTCTCTGTTCAACAATCGCCATATTGACGACGATCGGCATTGTTTTTTCCATGCTGGGCGAAGCGTTACGCTTTTTTTCTTTTGTTAGCCCTGCTGACTTTTTCTTCGGGACGACCTGGAACCCTCGCTTTTCGACCGTAGGCACCTCTGGACAAACGGGCTTTGGGATGCTGCCGCTGTTATGGGGTACCTTAATGATCGCCATCATTGCTCTATTAGTGGCGGTTCCGATTGGCTTAATGACGGCCATTTATTTGGCAGAGTACGCGCCTTCTAAAGTGAGAGCAGTTGCCAAGCCGGTCATTGAGGTGCTCGCCGGTATTCCAACCATCGTGTATGGTTTTTTTGCCCTAGTGACCGTTGGCCCTTTTTTGAATATGTTAGGTGCCACATTGGGATTGGAAATACGCGCTACCTCGGCCTTAACGGCGGGTGTGGTGATGGGTATTATGATCATTCCTTTCATTTCCTCTCTGTCTGACGACATTATCACCCAAGTGCCAAAAGCCATGCGCGATGGCTCACTCGGCTTGGGCGCTACCAAATCTGAAACAATTCGTAAGGTGGTGATTCCCGCTGCTTTACCAGGGATCGTGGGTGCTATTTTGTTGGCGGCAAGCCGCGCCATCGGTGAAACCATGATTGTGGTATTGGCCGCGGGTAACAGCCCAGTATTAACGGCCAATCCGTTTGAGGCGGTATCCACTATGACCGTCACCATCGTGAACCAATTGACGGGCGACTTGGATTTCGCAAGTCCACAATCTTTGGTTGCGTTCGCATTGGGGCTGACGCTCTTTGTGATAACCCTGTGTCTGAACGTGGTGGCACTGGTTATTGTTCGTAAATACCGTGAACAGTATGAGTAAGTTGTTATGACGACATCAACGCAAATAACCTCAGAAATGAGCCTAGCGGAAAAGCGCGATATTATGCAGCAGCGTGTGGCTAAGTCGCTAAAACGTCGCCATGCGCAAGAAACTCGGTTCAAAATGATTGGCATGGGCGCTGTGGGATTGGCCTTGGCCTTTGTGGTCATTCTGTTTGCCACCATTTTGTCTAAAGGCTTACCAGCCTTTTGGCAGGCGCACATCACGCTGGATGTGTACTTTGACCCAGACGTGATTAAAATTGACGATAAGCCTGTTCGCCAAAGCACCGAAAGTGAAGCCGCATTTAATCAACGCATGCTGGCATGGCAGACACAATTGGGGTTTGTTAACTTCAACCGAATTATTCTGGACTCTCTTGAAAAGGTGATTCCGGATGCTAAGGCCTATCAGCGCGATGCCATGCGTCTTGTCACCAGCGGTGAGCGTTTTGCGCTAAGGGGCATGGTTGAAGAAAACCCATCGATTATCGGACAAACGCTCAAACTTAATTTGTTGGCCGATGCCAACGTTGATGTTTGGATAAAGGATAATATCGACCGTAGTTTACCCGATGCACAGCAGCAATTGAGTGCTAAAACGCGCCAGTGGGTGGATGAGCTTGAAGCGCGCGGCATCATACAGAACAAGTTTAGTACGGCACTCTTCATGAATCCGGACTCTCGCAGCTCTCTGGCATCGGCGGGTCTTGCTGGCGCATTTATGGGTTCTGTGATGATGATGTTGATTGTGATGTTTTTAGCAGTCCCTGTGGGCGTGGCCTCTGCGATTTATCTTGAAGAGTTTGCACCGAAGAACAAACTGACCGATTTGATAGAGGTCAATATCAACAACTTGGCCGCAGTACCGTCGATTGTCTTTGGTTTGTTGGGTGCCTCGGTCTTTATTCTGTGGTTTAAATTGCCATTGTCGGCACCCATTGTAGGGGGACTTGTGCTATCCCTAATGACTTTACCGACAGTGATAATTGCGACCCGTTCAAATTTAAAAGCGATACCACCGTCCATTCGCCAAGCGGCATTAGGGATCGGTGCTTCAAAAGTGCAGTCTGTGTTTCATCACGTTTTGCCCTTGGCGATTCCCGGCATTCTAACGGGAGCCATTTTGGGTGTGGCACAAGCATTGGGTGAGTCCGCTCCCTTATTGCTGATCGGCATGAGTTCATTCGTTGCCAGCGTGCCTTCAACGCCGTTTGATCAGTCCACGGCACTTCCTGTACAAATTTATTTATGGCAAGGCAATGAGCTGCGCAATTTCTTCGAGGCAAGAACCTCTGCGGCAATTATTGTGTTGTTAAGTCTAATGATTTCGCTTAACGCGTTGGCCATTTGGTTGCGTAAGCGCTTTGAAACTCGGTGGTGATTATGAATATGGAGCAAGCAGCGATGGGTGCGATGCAAATGACGTTTTCTGATGAGAAAAAACCGACTCCTACGAGTGGAAAAGTCAAAATGGCCGCGCGTGATGTCAAAGTGTTCTACGGTGACAACGAAGCCATCCATGGTGTGAATATGGACATCATGGAGAACGAGGTGGTTGCGTTCATTGGTCCATCAGGATGTGGTAAATCGACGTTTTTACGATGCTTGAATCGAATGAACGATACCATCGATATCTGTCGCGTCACGGGCAAGGTGACCTTGGATGAGCGTGATATTTACGATAAATCCTTGGATGTTGTGCAGTTAAGAGCACAAGTGGGCATGGTGTTCCAAAAGCCGAACCCTTTCCCTAAGTCCATTTACGAAAATATCGTGTACGGTCCTAAGTTGCACGGTTTGGTGAATAGCAAAAGCGATATGGATGAGATTGTCGAGTCGAGTTTGCAAAGAGCAGGCCTCTGGAAGGAGGTTAAAGACCGACTGGATTCACCAGGAACGGGTTTGTCGGGTGGTCAACAGCAGCGTTTATGTATTGCCCGTGCGATCGCCGTGAGCCCAGAGGTGATTTTGATGGATGAGCCGTGTTCTGCGCTTGACCCCATCGCGACCTCGATCATTGAAGAGCTGATTGATGAGCTCAAAGGCAGTTATACCATCGCTATTGTGACGCACAATATGCAGCAGGCTGCCCGTGTATCCGATAAAACAGCCTTCTTCCATATGGGGGATTTGGTTGAGATTAGCGAAACGCGTGAGATTTTTACCAATCCTAAAGATCGTCGCACTGAAGATTATATTACCGGTCGTTTCGGTTAATTTGAGCGCCCCACAGCGGCGGTAATGAAGGAGTGAACATGAACAAGCAACGAGTCGACGGTCATACGTCACAGGCCTATGATGCGGAGATGAACCAAGTCGTCAATCACGTTCTAGAAATGGGTGAGTTGGTGACGCAGCAGGTTGAAAAGGCCTTGCAGGCGTTTATTCACAGTGATTCTGCGTTGGCACAACAGGTCGTCGAGAAAGATCATCTTGTCAATAAAATGGAAGTGGACATTGACAATGAGTGCGTGCAAATTCTTGTACGTCGTCAACCCGCAGCGGGTGATTTGCGTGCAGTGATTGCCGTCATTAAAACGATCAAGGATGTTGAGCGTATTGGTGATCAAGCCAAGCGTATTGCACGGTTGGCTTTAAAAGCATCTGAAGCCGATCAAATGATGGCACCAAAAGAGTTCAATGAGTTTCAGACCATGGGCAGCCGTGTCTTGGAAATGTTGCGTGGTGCGATGCAAGCCTTCAGAAAAATGGATGCAGAGGATGCCTTAAGCGTTGCCTTGCTTGATAAGCAAATCGACAACGATTATGAAGCTATTTTGCGCCAGAATATGACCTATATGCTTGAAGACCCACGTAACATTACCCGAATTGTCGAAATGACTTGGGCTGGACGTGCGATTGAGCGTATTGGTGACCACGCCCGAAATATCTGCGAATACACCATTTATTTTGTCAAAGGCCAAGATGTTCGTCACCAAGATGACGCGGTGCTAGAGGCAACGGTCAAGGGCCGTTAATAGAAGTCATGTGTTTTAACGAAAGGAGCCTTGTGCTCCTTTTTTGTTTGCGATAAACCCTTGTGCTCTGAGGTTAACCGTAAGCGATTTGTCATGATTTTGTCATCATATTCGTTTATTGTTATATGCACTTTAACATATATGAGGAAGGCAACATGGCGATTAAGGTCGGTATCAATGGCTTCGGCCGTATGGGGCGTTTAGCACTCAGAGCGGCGTGGAATTGGCCTGAGTTTGAGTTCGTTCGTATCAATGACCCTGCTGCAGGCGCCGAGAGCTTGGCGCATTTGCTTAACTTTGACTCAGTGCATGGGCGCTGGTTGCATGAAGCCTCGGCTGAAGGCGATCAAATCCTGATCGATGGCAAGTCCATTCAGGTCAGTCGCGAAAAAGAAATTGCCGCCACCGACTGGTCTGATTGTGACTTGGTCTTTGAATGCTCAGGTAAGATGAAAAGCCAAAGCGTCTTGCAAGCCTACTTAGATCAAGGGGTTAAGCGGGTCGTTGTCTCTGCTCCGATTAAGGAAGCGGGCGTGTTGAACGTCGTAATGGGCGTGAACGATCACCTGTATAACCCAGCAGAGCATCGTATCGTCACCGCTGCTTCGTGCACCACGAACTGCTTGGCACCGGTGGTCAAAGTTATTAAAGAAAAACTCGGCATCAAGCATGCGAGCATGACCACCATTCATGACTTAACCAACACCCAGACTATCCTGGACGCACCCCACAAGGATCTGCGTCGTGCGCGTGCTTGTGGTTCTAGCTTAATTCCAACCACAACGGGATCGGCGAAAGCGATTATCGAGATTTTCCCTGAACTGGCGGGTCGTATCAACGGTCATGCGGTGCGTGTTCCGTTGGCCAATGCCTCTTTAACCGACTGTGTATTCGAGGTTGAAACACCGACCAGTGCGGAACAGGTCAATGCCTTTTTAAAAGCCGCGTCTGAAAACGAGTTGGCGGGCATTCTGGGCTATGAAGAGCGCCCATTGGTGTCTGTGGATTACCGTGGGGATTCACGCTCTAGCATCATCGATGCCTTATCAACGATGGTGGTGAATGAAACGCACGTCAAAATCTATGCATGGTACGACAATGAGTGGGGCTACAGTGTCAGAATGGTCGAGCTGGGGCGTAAAGTTGGCGTATTAGATTTAGGACAATAACCATGTTAGCAGGGCTTTCGCGTGAGGTGCGGCAATATCTGATTGTCACAGGCAATTATTGGGCGTTTACACTGACAGACGGTGCACTGCGCATGTTGGTAGTGCTCTATTTTAACCAGTTAGGCTACAGCCCCTTACAGATTGCCCTGTTGTTTATTTTTTATGAAATTTTTGGCGTGGTGACCAACCTTGTCGGAGGTTGGCTTGGCGCGCGTTTAGGTTTAAACCGCACCATGAATGTGGGGTTGATTCTGCAGGTTGGCGCGTTATTGATGCTGACCCTGCCTGCAGAATACTTAACCGTGGCTTGGGTCATGCTGGCGCAGGCCTTGTCGGGGATTGCCAAAGATTTAAATAAAATGAGTGCCAAGAGTTCGATTAAACTCTTGGTTCCTGACAATGCTCAGGGCACGCTCTACCAATGGGTGGCGTTGCTAACCGGTTCAAAAAATGCGTTGAAGGGCATCGGTTTTTTCTTAGGGGCCATGTTGTTAACACTTCTGGGCTTTACGGGTGCGGTTGCTGTGATGGCGGCCATGTTAGGTTTGGTGTGGATTTTTTCCATTCTCACCTTGCGTGATGATTTAGGTCGTATGAAAAACAAGCCTAAGTTCACAGATGTGTTCTCGAAAAGCCGTGCCATCAACTATCTGTCAGCAGCGCGTTGCTTTTTGTTCGCGTCCCGGGATGTTTGGTTTGTCATCGCCTTGCCTGTTTTTTTGAAAGACGGCTTGGGTTGGAGTTTCTGGCAAGTGGGCTTTTTCATGGCCAGTTGGGTGATTGGTTACGGCATTGTGCAATCCGTAGCACCGTATTTTACCGGCAAACGTTCGGGTCGAATTCCGGGACGTGGCGCCGTGGTTGCATGGGGCAGTGTGTTGGCCGCTTTACCCTTGATGATGGCGGTCGGTTTATCGTTTAACTGGGATGCACAAACGCTATTGATATCGGGCTTGATGGCATTCGGCGTGGTGTTTGCGGTGAATTCATCTCTGCACAGTTACTTAATTGTTAGCTATGCCCGTGGTGACGGTGTTTCGCTGGATGTCGGTTTTTACTACATGGCCAATGCCATGGGGCGTTTACTCGGCACAGTTTTGTCAGGATGGCTCTACATGGCCTATGGCTTGCAAATGTGCTTGAGTGTTTCGGCAGTCATGGTAGGGTTAGCAGTATTGATTTCGTTGGCTTTGCCGCAGGGGCGTCAACTGGCTGCAGTAGAGGAAAAGTAGAGTGATCGGCGTTGAAAAAACAGGCAATCCAGTAGGTTACGAAGCGCAACGGCAGAACCTGAGCGAAGGGGCAGGGGATGCTCTGATGTTCTATAAGAATCTAGCAGAAGAAAACCGATTGCTCAGCTTGTTGCTGCTGAAGCAAGAAGGTGAACTGTGCGTGTGTGAGATTATGGAAGCACTGAATCAGTCGCAACCCAAAATCTCTCGTCATTTGGCGCAACTACGTCGGTCAGGGTTGCTCGTAGATCGACGCCAAGGGCAGTGGGTCTTATATCGTCTTAATCCTGATATGCACACTTGGATGCAGGACGTATTAGAGCGGACGCTCATCGAAAACCCTCATCTGCTGGAAGAGCCCAGCCGACGTTTAAGCGATATGTCGACTCGGCCAATCTTCTGCTCCACGTCCGCCTGAATAGACCGTCTTCAGTTGCCGATAAAAGGCTGCTGAAGAGGTGTTTAGATTTGTGAGGACTTGACGGCTAAGCAAACTGTCCTCGGGTACGATTGGCATAGCGCACCAGCGCTAACATCAAAGGCACTTCCACCAAGATGCCAACCACCGTTGCCAAGGCCGCGCCAGATTGTAATCCAAACAGGGCAATCGCCGCGGCAACCGCCAACTCAAAAAAGTTACTTGCGCCGATCATCGCACCGGGTGCGGCAATGTTATGTGGCACCTTCCAGCGCTTTGCCCAGTAGTAGGCCAGTAAAAATATCAGCACAGTTTGTATGATAAGTGGCACAGCAATGAGGGCGATATGCAAAGGGTTGGCTAAAATCACATCGCCTTGGAACGCAAACAGCAGCACCAGTGTAATAATCAAGGCAATGGGTGTGACTGAGCCAATTTTTGGCAAAAAAACCTGGTCAAACCAATCCTGACCGTTCTTTTTAATGATGCTAATGCGGGTGAGATACCCCGCAGCTAAGGGAATGACGATATACAGCACAACTGACAGGGCGACGGTGTCCCAAGGTACGGGGATGTTAGAGATCCCTAGTAGTAGCACCACGATGGGAGCGAAGGCAAAGAGCATGATGAGGTCGTTTAGCGCGACTTGTACGAGGGTGTAGGCGGCATCGCCACGGGTTAGGTAGCTCCAGACAAAGACCATCGCAGTACAGGGTGCCGCACCCAGTAAAATCGCCCCGGCTAGGTATTCATAGGCCAAGGCTTCAGGAATAAAGGGGCGAAACAGCACCACCAGAAAAAACCAGCTGATGGCGAACATGCTAAAGGGTTTAATCAACCAATTGACGCAGGTGGTGATCATCAATCCTTTTGGTTGTTTGCGCACGTTCAATAAGGCTGAGAAATCAATTTGCACCATCATCGGAAAAATCATACCCCAGATTAAAAGGGCAACGGGTATGGAAACTTGAGCAACTTCATAGGCGGCTAAGGCTTGCGGTAGGGCGGGTGCTAACTGCCCCAGTAGTACACCGGCGATGATGGCCAGTCCGACCCAAACGGATAGAAATCGGCCAAAGACTCCCATGCTTTCACTAGAGGGGTCCGCGTGAGTGGCGGTGGACTGAGTCATTATTGTTTTCCTTTGAATGATATACGTTTTTTCATATATAAATAAGTATAGCGAATTTCAAAGGTGTTACCATTACCGTTTTGTGAAAAATTGCCTCGTGACGTAACAATTAACTCCGTTGAAGCAATAGGCGGCTGAAGTCTGTTGAGTGAATCATGGCTAAGTTTGAGTGTTTAGAGTGTAACATGGAGAGCGATAATAGCGCTTGGAAACACAGGGTATCTCTGGTTAAATGCATTGAGTTACAAGATTCCGATCAGAACAATAATAACTGACACCATGTTTAATGGTCAGAGATTGAACAATGAGCATTACCTTACCCTTGCCTCCGCACAAAAAAATCACCTTTACCTGCCGTGTTGAGGCGGGTTGCCTAGGCCCTGATGGAGCGCTTCATGTACAGGCGTTTTGCCAACATGCTGAACAGGAAATCGCGTTTTTTGATACAGGTGTCATACAATGGCGCTTGGTGCCTCGACATGACAAGTCGGAGGACGAGATCCAGTATTCCATCGCCTCAAAGATCCTGACGCGTGAGCAAGCGGCTCGCTATTTTTCCTTGCTAGACCGTGACATTGAAGATATCGAAAATTTCTTCCACGGTTTTCTAGTACGATTGATCAACGAGTATCTCGGGCACGAGTAAGTACTCACTTACGCTGATCTTTAAGAGACTTGGGAAAGCGGTCTTCCGATAGCGATTCTAGGCGGATCGCGTCTTTCGGTTCTTAAAAATCCATACGCTTAGGAGCATCGTGATCAGGGTTGAGCCCCAATAGAACTCAGTGATCAAGTCCTGCTCAATCAAAATCGCTGCAAATAAAGCCCCAATCGCAACGGAAAAATCACGCCAGAAGGTGAAAGCACTTAATGAAAGCTGACGTTCATTTTCTTGCTCACTGATATCCGCTAACAGCTTCGGCATTAAAATCATGAGAAGCGCATGTCCCGTGGCTGCCAGTACGCTGGCAAAGAGAATCCAAGCCGTTGGCATCAACAGCCCCGATACCAACAAGCATCCGACCGTAAACACTAACCAACCATAGGTATTGGCGAAGAGGGCGAAACGCACGGAGATGAGTCCAATCACCATGCTAAAAATACGCTTTGCCGCGAAAATAAAGGCGACCGTGGATAAGGCAATGTGGGTTGAATAGCCCATATTGACCAATTGTGGCGCTAGAATGATGACCCAGACACCGTCAAACAATAAACACAATAAAAAGGTGAGCTGGTGCAGGGGAGCCGGTTTGGGCCAAGATGCCGTTGCCTTTGCTTGGCTTTGGCGTTGCGGGTTAGGCAGTCCCAAGGCCGGAAGAATGGCGAGCACACACAGGAGCGTACCGAACATTAGCACCTGACTCAGGGTTAAAAAGGTCAGTAGCCAAGGCGAGAGTAGCATGACCAGCAGCGGCCCGATTTCTTGAAAGCTGGTAAACCAGCCTAAGTTTTTAAGGCTAAGGGATCGCTCTTCCGTCGCATAATGCAAACACGCCAAACGCATTAAGGCAAAGGCACAGCCCCAGAGCACACGTGAAGCCAACAAAATCCAAGGGCTGGCCATGAGCACAAAGCATAGGCTTGCTATCGTGGCTAAGGCAATCGCCTGCAATAACGCCTTACGCGCACCCATGATCTGAAAATAACTGACGAGCCATGGATTGATCAGCAGTCGAATGAAACGATTTAAGGATAACAGGAGTCCTACCCATAACAGGGTTAAGCCAAACGACTCGAAGTACAGGGGTAACAGCAAATAGAGTAAGGCGTCCGACACCAGTGTCAGGGTCAGCACTAGGCTGGATAACAAGGTGTTTCGCGTCGAATGCTGAACAGGTGTTGATGCGGACATAACCGCCGCTCCTTTTAGCGAAAAAGAGCAGGCTAGAATAAACTAAAAGCGAGCGAGACGGGTAAAGGATTTTTTACAATCCAATATCGCTTAACAATTGGGACATGATATCGCTTGCCCGATAGTCAGTTTCCCGCCGTTGTGCGCCCTTTTGGAGGGTTTGACGTGCTTGCGGTTCCCAGTGTAAGTATTGGCAAACGATCTGTGCCATTTCTGTTGCGTTTTCAGCGGTAAAGGAGTTAATGCCATGCTGAATAATGTCTTTAGGGCCTTTGACATTGTATGCCACGACGGGAAGACCTGTGGCCATGGCTTCTAAGACTACACAGCCAAAGGTGTCAAAACGTGAGGGCAGCAGGAGCAGATCGGCTTGCAGGTACAATGAGGCGAGTTTGTCTTTTTCTACCCAGCCTAAATAGCAGGCATCCGGCATACGCTTTTGCAGTTTTTTCAATGCAGGGCCTTTGCCTGCGATGAGCAGTTGTGCATCTGGGTGAAGCGTTTTGATGGCAGCAAAAATACCGGGTAAATCCAATACCCCTTTTTCACGGCTGATGCGTCCAGCAAATAGCAGCGTTTTACCTGGCGGTTTAGCACCACGTTGAACACCCGCTTCGACATAACGCGCATCTATCCAATGCTGAGTGCTATAGAGACGTTCAATTGGAAAATCCATTGCGTCAGAGGCTAACCAAGCTTTGTGGTCAGAATTGAGGACAAACAAGCCATCATACTGTTGATAAAAAAAGCGTAACAAACGTCGCAGGCGGTCGCTGGACTGTGCATCCAATGCAGCACTTCGTTTAAAGAATTCATTCCAGTCGGTATGCATGTAGAAGTAGGTGGGCACCGAAAAGGCTTTCTTCAGATACAAGGCGATGAGTCCCATCACCAACTCGGTGGAGCAGATAATTCGATCATAGCCACCCACTTCAAACAGTGTTTGCACCTCCAGCATGTCCGGGATATAGAGCGTCTGTTCACTCAGTGATGGAATACTAAAGGACTTCATTGGTTTTAGAACATGCAGGTGAGCCTGTGCCTCCTGAGTGGGATGGCAGATCAGCATATCAATCGGCAGTTCATGCGCTTGCACATGAGCAAGGGTCGACTGCAGTACTGAAGACACACCATTGGCATCGGAAAAGCTATCGGTTAACCAAAGCACGCGCTTCGAGTGTTGGCCTTCTTGTAAATCCTCGGCCAGATCATTTAAAAAATCACGGTTGGCGTAGAGCACCTGACTGCCCGCAAAGGAGGCCCCGCCGATGACCAGAGTTGCCAGTGCAGGGAAGGTCACCTGATCCAGCAAGCCAAATATGTTAAGATCCGTCATGCGTGGATGCTTAGCGTAGCTGTTGTTAAACAGGCTTCTAAACGAGGTAGGCAGCTCAAAATGCTCAATGAGGGTCTGGGCATTGATACGTTTGAGGGTCTTCTTAGGCAAGGATAGAATTTCGTGTTCTAAGCGGTCAAAAAAGACTTGAGTCACTTCCCGATACAAGGCGGGAAGCGTCTGGCGTAGGGTTGCCGTAAAGTGCTTAGGCTGTTGTTGGCGAGCCTTGGCAATGTCTTTGATAATCTTTAACGTGGGCTTAAAGGCTTTGCTAACTCCTAAGCTTTTCCAGAGGGCCGGTGATTGGCCGTGCAAGGCTGATGAAAGGTTTTTAAAAAGCCCAAGGTGTATTTATGGCGTTGCAATTCCTGCATCGCATTGCTCACGGCCAAACACATTACCTTGTCTTGTAAACGGCCTTTATGCAGCATTAAACGCAATAAGCCGGGGTCTTCCATGTTGAGCGTTACCTGCGCGAAATAGTCCAGAAAGGCCGTGGTTAGGCGTTCCTCTTCACCTGGCTCACCATAGGGAGCGGTATACCCCTTGCGTAGGGCCTCTAGTGCCAGTTGCGATAAGGGCGTGCTTATGCGCCGTTCAGCCAAGTTATCCACGTGTAGGAACGTGCCACATTCTCCTGCAAAAATGCCGTTATGGTCATCGGAGCCACCCGTCATGCATTTGTTAAAGGGGTGAGCACAAAAATCGGCTGGATTGATTTTATGCTTATGCGCCAGTTCTGTGATTTTTTCGTCTGTTAAACTGGCGACCCAGCGTTGGGTTAGATGGTTTTGCCAATAACCGCGTTGACCGTTGAGTACTTCAAAACGCTCGAACAAGAGGGCGAACTTTTCCAGTAATTCGATGTTTGGCTTCTTTTTGGCGGTATAAAAGAATAAGGGATGGGGTAAAACCGTGGGAATATCTTGCTCAAGTGCATAGGCTTGGAACTGAAAAATATTGAATCGTAGTTTGTTCAGCCTGACTTCTTGAGCGGGCGAAAAGCCATAGGCCAAGACATGAATGCTTAAACTGTCATCGGGAAAGTGGCAGGTAAATTCAGCGCCTGAGAGAATATCCAGACCCTTGTCCATCAACGTCCAGCAGGAGCGAGCATTGTTATGATTGGTAACGGTCATTAAATCCGCCCCAGCATCATTCAATCGTTCCAGTAGCTTATGTGACGGTAACCAGGTCTCGGGTAGCTTAAGCAAACGCCCCCAGAGCTCATCAGGAACATCGCTATTTAAATCATGACAATGCAGGTCAATTTTTAGCCGATTCTCAACGGGAAAGCGCTGCTCTTGTGCTAATAAAAAGCGATCATATTCTTGACGAATCTGAGAGTGAAAAGGGCTACCCGTCATGGCAAGGCGTTCCTGAGAATAAGTTACATTCTATGGTATGAAACCTATGTGACAGTTTTCTTACAAAGGGTAAAAAAGATGAGTAAACAATGTGTCATTGGATTGTCATGAAATCGTCACCGGGATGAAATGAAGTCACTTTAGAGTTTTGACCTAAGTTTAAAACTAAGGGTAAAACACCAATGAACCTCGTTTCTAACATTCAGAAATTCGCGACGCTGCCTGTTCTTTTAGGTTTAGCGATCTCCAGTGCAACCCTACAGGCCAGTGATTTGGCACCTCGTTTCACGGATGCGAACGGCGACATGGTGGCGGATGCACCAACCGACCCGAAGGATTGGATTGATCCTAATGTACTGATTTTCGCCTATACACCGGTTGAAGACCCCGCTGTGTATGCTCAAGTGTGGGACGATTTCTTAAAGCACATGGAAAAAGTGACCGGTAAGCGTGTGCAGTTTTTCCCAGTGCAGTCGAATGCGGCTCAGTTAGAAGCCATGCGTGCTGGACGCCTTCATGTCGCAGGCTTCAACACAGGCTCAAATCCGTTGGCGGTTAACTGTGCGGGATTTGTACCCTTCACAATGATGGCGCGGGACGATGGCAGCTTTGGGTACGAAATGGAGATTATCACCCGTCCAGATTCGGGGATTGCGAAGGTTGAAGACATCAAAGGTCGAAGCTTAGCCTTTACTGCGCCAACCTCCAACTCTGGGTATAAAGCGCCTTCAGCACTCTTGTCTGCCGAGTTTGGTTTAGAGGCTGAAGTTGACTTTACGCCGTCTTTTTCCGGCAGTCATGACAACTCCATTTTAGGGGTTGTGAATAAAGACTACGATGCGGCGGCAATTGCGAACTCAGTGTTGAAGCGTATGGTGTCTAGAAATGTCGTGTCTGAGGCTGACTATACCACTATTTACACCTCACAAACCTTCCCAACCACGGGTTACGGTTATGTGTATAACCTGAAGCCTGAATTAGCCGAAAAAGTGAAAGAGGCGTTCTTTAGCTATGAGTGGGCGGGTTCACCCTTAGAAGCTGAATTTACAAACTCGGGTGAAGCTCAATTCATTCCAATTACCTATAAAGAACATTGGGAAGTGGTGCGCACTATCGATGCAGCGATGGATGTCACCTACAACTGCAACTGATTTAAGGCTCGAGCTTACGCTCATTTGGCCCCTCTTTATGAGGGGCTGTTTTTTTGTATAGTTTAGGAGCCGTTTGCTATGTTAAGCATTCAATCGTTAAGTAAGCGCTACAACACGGGTGATAGAGCCCTGACGAATGTGAATATTCAGATTCCAAAAGGGCAGGTTGTGGCTTTGATTGGGCCGTCTGGAGCGGGCAAAAGTACACTCATTCGCTGTGTCAACCGATTGGTTGAGCCGACCGAAGGTCAAGTGTTTTTGGGTGATACACAGCTGACTCAACTAAATACTCGCCAGTTACGTGCGGCGCGTCGTCGTATGGGAATGATTTTTCAGGATTACGCGTTGATTGATCGTTTGTCGGTCATGGAAAACGTCCTGTCTGGCTATTTAGGCTATACGGGATTTTGGCGCAGTTTTTTGCGTCGCTACCCCCAAGATGTGATTGCCGAAGCCTTCCGCTTATTGGAGCGCGTTGGCTTAGAGTCATTTATTGATAAGCGTGCCGATGCCTTATCCGGTGGACAGCGCCAGCGCGTTGGTATTGCACGGGCCTTGTTGCAAAACCCACAGATTCTTCTTGTGGATGAGCCGACCGCCAGTTTAGATCCGAAAACCTCACGCCAAATTATGCGTCTGATTCGTGAGTTGTGTGCAGAGCGCGAGTTGTCAGCAATTATCAACATTCACGACGTGCATTTAGCTCAGCAGTTTGCTGACCGTATAATCGGGTTAAAAGCGGGAGAGGTTGTGTTTGACGGTGAGCCCGAGGCGTTGGATACCGATATGCTAACGCTGATTTACGGTGAAGAAGACTGGAACCCGCAAACTGACACGGAAGACGATGACAGTGTTCAAACGCAAACGCCGGATCCGATTCGCATGGGCGCTAAGGTGGCGATGGTATGAAACCCCTGTTGAACCGAACCGATTTGGCTCGCCAAGGGCAGTGGCGACCCATGCCATTAATTCGAGATGTGCGTTATCGCTATCTGTTGATTCTGGCTGTACTGGCGTACTTCTGCTTGGCTTTTCTGAGCATTGATGTGAATTGGACGCGTGTTGCAGAGGGCATGGGCCGGGCTGCGCGCTTCTTGTCCGCTTTCTTACAACCGGATTTTACCTCTCGTAGTCAGGATATTATCAATGGATTGTTAGAGTCGTTGACCATGACGTTGACCTCGACAGTCATTGGGGTGTTATTGGCCATTCCGGTGGGTGTTGGGGCTGCACGTAATATTGCGCCTTTGCCAATCTACTTGTTCTGTCGTGCCATTATCGCCATCTCACGTACCTTCCAAGAAATCATTATTGCCATACTGTTTGTGGTGATGTTTGGCTTTGGTCCTTTAGCGGGCATGATTACCCTGGCCTTCGCGACGGTCGGCTTTATGGCGAAGCTGTTGGCTGAAGATATCGAGGATATTGATGAGCGCCAAGTGGAGGCCATACGCTCAACGGGCGCGCGTTGGTTGCAGTTAATGAATTATGCGGTGCAACCTCAAGTGATGCCAAGGCTGATCGGTTTGTCTGTGTACCGCTTGGACATTAATTTTCGGGAGTCTGCGGTGATCGGTATCGTCGGGGCTGGTGGTATAGGTGCGACGCTCAACACGTCTCTGAGTCGCTATGAATACGGTACGGCCGCAGCAATATTGATTATCATTATTGCGATTGTCATGTTAACCGAATATTGCTCGGGTTATATCCGCAGGTGGGTACAGTAATGCCAGTCCGTTATTTAGACAATTCGACATCGCTTGCAAATGCACAGTGGAGCGCTAAAACCCGCAAGCAGCAATGGTTAAGCTGGTTGGCTTGGTTGCTGGGTGTTTCTTTATTTATTCTGTGTTGGAAAATTATTTCGGATAACACCCTTTGGGTTTTTGTTGAAGATGCACCCAAACAGGGAGCTGATCTCATCTCTAGGATGGTTCCACCCCAGTGGGACTATACCCCCAAGCTTTGGCAACCCCTGTGGGACACGATTAATATCGCTACCTTTGGCACTCTGCTGGGCATCGTAATGGCTTTTCCGTGTGCCTTTTTGGCTGCGCGCAATACCACGCCTCATCCGCTGATTCGCTCAGCAGCGTTGATGATTATCGTGTCTTCACGCTCAATTAACTCGTTAATTTGGGCGATGCTGTTGGTCACCATTCTCGGCCCTGGATTGCTAGCGGGTATTTTGGCCATTGCGTTGCGCTCCATTGGCTTCGTCGGAAAACTCCTCTATGAAGCCATAGAAGAAATCCACCCAACTCCCGTGGAAGCTATTACCGCAACGGGTGCAAGTCGATTGCAAGTCATGGCCTACGCCGTTTTACCACAAGTAATGCCTGCCTTTGCGGGCATTAGCATCTATCGCTGGGACATCAATATTCGTGAATCAACCGTGCTTGGGTTAGTCGGTGCGGGCGGGATTGGTCTGCAGCTCAATGCCGCCATCAATACCCTGGCTTGGGACAAAGTCAGCATGATATTTATATTAATTTTTGCGACGGTGTTAGTGTCTGAGTGGATCTCGGCTAAAGTCCGCAAAGCCTTTTTGTGAGGATTTAACATGCGTTTAACGGATGCAAATGTAACGCGGATCGACTTGATACGCCACGGCGAGCCAGAAGGCGGTCGCAAGTTTCGTGGTAGCACTGATCATCCTTTGAGTGTATTGGGCTGGTCTCAAATGCAAGCGGCTGTCGGTGAATATAACCAATGGGATGCGATTGTAACGTCGCCTTTACTGCGTTGCTGTGAGTTTGCACATTGGTTAGGTGATAAGCATAACATTCCCGTGGCGGTGGAGTCAGATCTGGCTGAAATGCATCTAGGTGACTGGGAAGGGCTGACCATGGCCGAAGCAAAAGCCCGTTTTCCGGCCATCGATGAATACCCAGATCAGGTCACGGCTTTCTGGGCAGACCCTTTGCATTATCCGCCACAAAATGGTGAAACCTTCCAGCGTTTTGACTTGCGGATACAGCAAGTGTGGACACGTATTTTAGAGGCGTACAAAGGTCAGCGTGTTTTGATTGTGGCGCATTTGTTCACCTGTAACTTTATTATCCGCCAAGTGTTGCAACAGCCACTCGAAAAAGCGATTTTCTTCGACTTGCCGTATGCCGGCCTGAGCCGTTTGCGCTTTGAAGACACGCCGACCAGTGAACTCATTCAGTTGGAATGGGTGGGACGCAGTGACATACCCAGTGCGCCGTTGAAGTCTTAGGGTTATTAAGGAATTAAGGGGGGGTAAATATCTTAGCGTACGTTTTTCGTTCCGTTGGACTTTACACCCCTTAATATGCCCAGTCCCTCAGCGCTTGCCAATATGTAAGTAGTGAGTCCAAATCTGGCCTTGCTTTTCTGCGTCTGACCAACGGGCAGAGGTTAGTACTATGGCTTCCCGAGAGTTTTATGGCGGATCAAGCCGAGTTTGCCTGTGTATTTTCGTTGGAGCCAGAAAAGGCTTTATTTTAATAATGCTTTGAGATCCTTAAGCATTAGAAATAAGTGGTATGGATCGGTTGGGCTATTTTCGAAATCCCATGCTTCATACCATTGTCGAGCGGTCTCATTCTTGGCATGAACCAGCAGGCATCGAATACCTGCGATGTCAGCAGCTTGTGCGGTACGCAGCAATGCGTCTTTTAATAGAGCCTTACCTAGACCTTTTCCTTGGTGTTGTTGATCAACTGCTAAGCGTGCTAACACCATGACGGGTACGGGGTGTCGAGCTAATCCTTTTATGATTCTCTCTGGGGCGGAGCTTGGATCAACACTTCCGACTGTTAAACTGTAGAATCCCACCACTGCATCGTCGAGGCAACACACATAGGTGTGTGCACTGTTGGCCTTTTGATTGATCAGCGCATATCGTTTCAGAAATTGATCTAGAGCTGTTTGCCCACTATCAAATCCATTTACAGAGTCCGTCGGTTGAAGTTTGCGAATGGGTTGATAACGAGCCATTAATCCAGTAGCCCTGGCTGGCTAAGCAATTTTTTCATGTTCGGTTTAGCTTGAGCGGGACGATCCAGTGCATCTTGAAAAGCCGCCCATTGCTCATCACTGAGTACAAATTTTTGGCGATCTGCCAACGCTTGATTAGCTGCAGTCACTCCTGCATCCAGCAGGAACTCACTAACACTCTTATGACACGAACGTGCAGCTTCCTGTAATAACTGCTTAACAGCGCTATTCGCCCGAATATCGATCCGTTCAGTCTTTGATTGATTCACATTGTTCATATTCGTCACCATCATTCTATAGGCTTAATCGTAGCGTACGTACGATATCCTGACAAGCGTTGCATTTGTATTTACTAGAGTGCAGCAGTCTATGAAAAGGTATGTTGGTATATCAACGGAGATAATCTGTTCGGTCTTTACCGTCAATCGAATGGTCGTAATGTCTAGGCAGTTTTTATTAATTGGCAGTCTTGCCCTGTCTCTCAGCGCTTGCCAATATGTAAGCCGTGAGTCTAAAGCATTTCTGCTTCTGACCAACGGGCAGAGGTTAGTACTATGGCTTGCCGAGAGTTTAATGACGGTCTGGTGTAGAACGCCGAGTTTTTCGTTGGAGCCGACACATGCGGTAGAGATGGATCAAGGAATAAAGCGACACACATAGGCTTGTGTACAATTGGCTTTCCTCTACCCCATATACCGTTGCCGCTTTTTCTCTTTAATCTTATCGATCTCCACCAAGACCAGCCCATCAATACAGTAGCCAAAGTCCGCGTCGACACTAAAGTCGAGAAAGCGTACACCGCCATCTTCACACAGCTCAGTGTATTGTTTGTACAGCGTAGGGACGGTAACTCCGTACATATCCAAACGCTCTTTCAAGACAATGAAGTCGTCTTTGGCATCTTGGAAGGTAAAGAGTTTTTGCGCTTCTTGGAGCCCTGCTTCGGAGGCGAGGTAGGGGGCATTGGCACTGGCCAGTAGTGAGATTTCACCAAAATAGTGCCGATAGTAAATGACGAGCAAGTCACGCGCGGTTTGTGGGAGCTTCGCTGAAATCGAGACAGGGCCGATCATATGGGTTATGTGGGGGCGTGAGCGTAAATACGCGCCAATTCCGTACCAGAGATAATCCAAGCTGCGTCGTCCCCAGTATTTGGGCTGCACAAAGCTGCGACCTAGCTCAATTGTTGTGTTTAAGGTGGAGTGAAACTCCTCAGCGTAGCTAAACAAGGTAGACGAGTAGAGGCCTTTAATGCCCAGCTCTTTCATCAGTGTATTACCATCACCAATTCGATAAGCGCCCACCAACTCTAAGGCTTCATCATCCCAAAGAATCAGGTGTTGATAATGCCGGTCAAAACTGTCCACATCAACGCGCTCGCCAGTGCCTTCTCCGACACGACGGAAAGTGAGCTCGCGTAAACGACCCAGTTCACGTAGAACGGTCGAATCGGGGCGATAATCGAATAAAAAGATCTGCATGCCTTCTTGAGTGACGCCTAAACGCTCGGCTTGACGCAATTCACGCCGCAAAGCGAGACGCTCCTCAGGATGGGCAATCGGCTTTTCGGTGACAAATAACGGCTTTTTGTTTTTAGGAAGACGATAGACATGCTTCTTTAACAGCTTAATCTTTGTTTTTAGAGGTAAATCCGAGCCATCAAAACGCTCTAGCGGAATCAGCTCCCCAATACGAACGGGCATATCCTCGGTATGTTTTTTAAACATCTCATTGACCAGCATTAAACCGCCAATAGGGCGGTAAATTAGGGACAGTGAGTAAAACAGGGCTGAATTTTTGCTGCTTAAATGAACGGGTAGAATAGGGGTGTTGGTTTTGCGAGCGAAATGTACAAACCCACTTTGCCAAGGGCCATCTTTAATGCCCGTGGCGCTGGCTCTTGAGACCTCTCCGGCTGGGAAGATAATCAGCGCTTCTTCTTTCTTTAAACAATCCGTCACTTTACGCAGGGTTTGCCGATAGCCGCTTTTGCTTAGGTTGTCCAAAGGCAGCAGTAACGGCCGTAAGGGTTCGAATTGCCAGAGTAAATCATTGGCGATAATTTTGACGTCTTTGCGTACTTCACCGATCAGCTTTAACAACACTAATCCGTCTAGAGTGCCAAGAGGATGATTGGCGACGATGATCACTCGGCCTTGAGTTGGAATGTTTTCCTTTTCGCGTGCCGATACCAAGTAACTGATATTAAAGTGTTCCAATACTTTATCGGTAAACTCAAATGCACCGAGGGC
Organism: Nitrincola nitratireducens; assembly: GCF_000585235.1. Taxonomy (NCBI): domain Bacteria; kingdom Pseudomonadati; phylum Pseudomonadota; class Gammaproteobacteria; order Oceanospirillales; family Oceanospirillaceae; genus Nitrincola; species Nitrincola nitratireducens. The sequence goes on from NZ_AONB01000021.1 coordinate 63,026, forward strand.
TTGGTGCTTATTTAAGAAGAGATTGACTTCCTCTTCATGAAATAAGTGCCTGAGCATATTCAAAATGGGGCCTTTGACCATTTTAGGCTTGGTTAAAAGCTTGGGATACTTTTCAGAGATCAAGGTTTCTATGCTAATCATCGGGCAGATCCTATGGGATTATCTATAAAGATCTAACCTGATTTAGATGAAAGGCGCGTGACAACGGCGTGTCATTTCGATGAATCAAGTATCCCAAACAGACTCAACAAACCCTGCCACGGGCTCCTCACAACCTGACGCTAACCAAGCGGCAATCGCATCCGCGACGGGAGGAAAGGCCATGGGTGTTGCACTGGGTTGTTTTAGCCACTCTAAAAGTTCATTCGGATCAAATCGAGTTAAGAGAGTGCCCTTTTGCATTTGGACCAGTGCTTTGGCATTGCAGATTTGCTCAATTTGGCCTTTAAGGGGTTTGGTAAGGATCTTTTTGCCCGCGACGAGAGCTTCGCTGCACAAACCAAAACCACTGTTGCAAATGACCCCCTGGCTGGCAACAAGATCTAACGGAAATTGAGTTCGTGATAGCGGGACCAAATGCACATTCTTATAGTAAAGAGGGTAGTCGACCTGGGTATACACACGAAAATACTGTTCAGGACAGCCCTGTAGCCAGCTGACGACCTGAGATGTGTCTTCGAATGGCAAGTACACGAGGATCATACTAGGCTCTGCTTCATGTGGTGCACAAGGAAGAGGGCTGATTAAAGGAGGAAGGATGGGCGCATTGAATGCCTGCCAATGGATACCAAGATAATGGGTAGCGGGGGCAAAGGCGCTGAGGCTGAGTGTAAGCCAAGGAGCGCTCTGGGTTCCGGGCACCTTGTACTTGAGGGCATACTGGTGCGCCAATCCAACGCACAATCGCTTTTGACGCTTTGCAGCCCAAGCACTGACCGGTTCGAAGTCTGTCAAAACCAGATCATAGTGGCTGACGTCCAGTGCACGAACATCGCGTAAAAACTGCAGGGGCTGAGTATTCATAAGGGTTTGCAGTGCCTGGACCTTGCCCTGATCCGTCTTGAATGTGAAGCCAGAAAAGCAGCGATAATTGCCAAACCTATCCATATCAAACAGGTCTTGAGAGGGGCGACCACTAAATACAAAGTCGACCTCTATCCCTGCGCGTGTTAAGGCGGGCAGCATCGCTCGTGCACGTGTTATATGACCATTGCCTGTGGCTTGCACGCCATAGAGGATTTTCATCTCAACTGCTCTTAAAGACCAATAAAAGACTCGCGACGGATAGACCTAAACAACAGCCTGCCAAGATGTCGGTTGGATAGTGGACACCCAGCAATACGCGAGAGACGCCAATGCATGAAGCCACGGTAAAGGCAACTAAACTCAATCCGGGATAAAACTCAGCTAACAGGAATGCAAACATAAATGCAGCGGCGGTATGACCTGAAGGGAAACTAAAGCGATCTGACGGGGCAATGCTGGCATGTAACCCTGCGAAGCGACGATAAGGCCGCTCGCGTTGAATGACATTCTTCAAGAATAAATACAAAGGCAACTCAATTAAAAAGGCAAGTCCGACCCAGAGTAAAAACGCACTGCCAATGACCCGGTCAAACAAAAAAACACCGAGGACAATGAACGCATATAAATAGCCATCGCCACATTTTGATAGGGTTAAACTTAAATGATGAATTGGGCGGTGCTTACCCCAATCATACAGATAAAAGAAGAGTTGCCGATCGACGGATGTGATTTTATCCAGAGTCATCATATTCTCACTCCTTATTTCAGTCGCTTCATTATCCTGCATGAAAAATGACAGAGGGATGACAGGTGCGTTAAAACTTAATGACGTGGACGGTTGATGCGTAAGCAGCGTGTTAAGATTCTGCGAATATGGGTACACTAGCCAATTTTGGATGCTGTCATGTCAGACCAGCCACTCTACTTACAACTCAGGGATCAATTGCTTGAGCACATGGCGCGAGGAGCTCTTCAGCCGGGAACGCGTTTGCCTTCTGAACGCGCATTGGCTGAGACCTTCGAAACCACGCGTGTGACATTAAGACAGGCACTGGCTCAGCTAGAAAGTGAAGGGGCTATATACCGCAGTAATCGCCGTGGTTGGTTTGTGTCCGCACCTCGTCTGGAATACGATCCGGTGATGGACATTAGCTTCACGCGTTATGTTGCTGATCAAGGTCGAACACCGCGTACGGAGGTGGTTGGTATTGAGCGGATGCCCGCTCCCGTTCACGTTGCCAAAGCCTTAAAATTGGGCGAGGTTGCGGATGTGTATTTACTGAGACGTAAACGCTATGTTGATGAACGCTTAGTGTTTATTGAGCGCATTTGGTTAAACCCTATTTACTTACCGCATCTTGATCAGCAGCCAGTGGATGCATTATGGAAAATGCTCAACGAAAAATATGGCATTGAGCTGAAACGAAAACAAATCACCATCACACCCATTGCACTTATTGGCTCTATAGCTGAGGCTTTGGATGTGAACTCGGGGTGTCCCGGGTTGTTTATCACGCGTTTGGGTCAAACCGCAAAGGGTGAAGCCATTGAGTATGATGAGGAATACTGGTTACATGACGTGCTAACCATTCGTGTGAGTACTCAAAGTCTTTAATTCCGCTGTTGGCTGTTGGGAGTACTTGTTTGTCATCAAGCTGTCATAAAACTTACATATTCTTACAATGCGCTTTGTATTCAAGGTATTGATTTAAAGTCAGTAAGCGACTCAAGGACAAGAGTCAGTCGATGAAACAGCCGGAATTGCGCGCAGGATACACCGATAATGACACAAGAGTTCATGATGACATGTCTAAGATTTGCCCCCTACTACCTACGAATGAACAGCTTTGTGTCGAATTATCGACCATCTTAACGAACAAGCGCATCAGCACCTTGTTTCAACCGATTGTGGACGTACAGCAAATTGAGGTCTTCGGATACGAAGCCTTAAGCCGTGGGCCTTCTGACAGCCCCTTGCATGCGGCACCGATTTTGTTCGAAACCGCAGAGCGTTGTGAAAAGAATAGTCAACTGGAGTTGTGCTGTTTGAATGCAACGTTGGAGCATTGGCAACAATACTCTTTAACCAACAAAGTGTTTATTAACATGAACCCTGAGATGTTAATGCATCCCGGGTTTGGCGTTAAAAAACTGCTGTTAAGTCTAAAAAAGCGCAACATTTCGGCCAGTAGCATTGTGATTGAAATGTCCGAGCGCTTTCCAATCACGAATATAGTGCAGTTAAAATTAGCCGTGACCTGGCTCAGAGAACAAGGCTTTTTGATTGCCATAGATGATCTTGGCGCAGGGTACTCTGGCTTGAAGCTTTGGTCAGATTTAAAACCCGATTTTGTGAAGATTGATCGTCATTTTATACGTGATATCCATGAAGACTTGGTGAAGCGCGAGTTTGTGCGCTCGCTGGTTGATTTATCGGAGCGAATTGGGTGCGAGATCATTGCCGAAGGCGTGGAAACCAGCGCCGAACTCGCGGTGGTAAAAGCGTTAAATATTCATCTGATTCAAGGTTTTTACTTTGGACGACCTCGTGCTATTCCCAACGCCTCATTAGAACTGTGTCAAACCAAAGAGATGCCTCAGCCGCGTACGTATGGGCAGTTTGCGCGTGACCTTTCCGAGTATATTGAGCCTGTAAGCTCTAAGACGTCCTTAAAACATGCTTGGGACGTATTGCAAAAAAATCCTACGATTTTTTCCTTGCCAATCGTAGATGATGGCCGACCCTTAGGACTTTTACACCGTTGGCGTGTATTGGAGCTGTATGGAAGTCAGTATGGTCGTGCCTTGTATGAAAAGCATCCCGTCATCAAGTTTATTAACAAGGACTCGTTGATTGTCGATGTTAATATGTCGTTGGACGATGTCAGCCAGCGCTTGATCGATGAAGATTACCACTATCTCAAACAGCACTTTATTGTTGTTGAGCAGGGGTATTACTTGGGAATGGGGACGACGCGCTCCTTGCTTAAACAGCTAACGCAGCAGCGTATTCAAATTGCCCGTTATGCGAACCCCTTAACGCAATTGCCAGGCAATGTGCCGATTAAAACTGAAGTTGAGAAGCGTATTGAGCGAGGAGAAAGTTTTTATTTTGCCTATGTTGATATCAGTCATTTTAAGCCTTTGAATGATTATTTGGGGTATAAAGTGGGTGACACGGTTATTTTAAAATTAAGCGTGTTATTGAAAAGTACCTTTACCGGTGCGGCCGATTTTGTAGGTCATATTGGGGGGATGATTTTGTGGTGATGTCGAGAAATCCGCAGATTGAGTCTGTGTGTCAAAGGCTTAGAAGGGACTTTTTTGAAAGCATCAAACATATCTACAACCCGAGCATTTTAGAGCAGGGCTATCATCTGGGCAAAAATCGAAAAGGAAAGGAGCAAAAGATGCCCCTAGCCTCTATCTCTATCGGAGTGGTGTGGCTCAAGGGCATGAGTCGGATCACCGAGGATGAGTTGGCCGAGATGGCCGCGATGGCAAAGTCCGAGTCCAAAAAAGCGCTGAATGGATACTTTCAATTGACCGCCGAATAAGCGGATCTAAACGATTGCGGATCGATGGTTCATTAGTCTCCGTCATGTATTTGTCATCTATACGTCACCGAAACGCAATAAAAAGGGATTAGCCTCTTTGGATTGTTTTTTAGGGTGGCTTTCCTGTGAATGCATTGACACAACATACAACGCAACCGGCTTTAGACATAAAGGGCGTCGTAAAACGCTTTGCCGGCGTTGAGGCCTTAGCCTCAGTCAACCTGACGTTACCTGCTGGGCAAGTGTTAGCGTTACTCGGTCCATCTGGCTGTGGAAAAACCACCTTGCTGCGTTGTATCGCAGGGCTTATAGAGCCATCTGAAGGCCGTATTCTGATCTCTGGCGAAGAAGTGTCAGGTCCACGCGGCTGCCTGCCACCCGAAGCACGGCGGTTGGGCATGGTGTTTCAGGATTATGCCTTATGGCCGCACATGACTGTGGCTGAAAATGTCGCCTTTCCTTTGACGATGCAGGGCATCGCTAAATCTGAACGTCAGAAAAAAGTTGAATGGGCTTTAAATACTGTGGGTCTGCAAGCCTTTGCCAGTCGATCCCCTGGTACTTTATCGGGCGGTCAACAACAGCGAGTGGCCTTAGCGAGAGCGATCGTTAGTGAACCGCGTTTGTTGTTGATGGACGAGCCCTTGTCGAATCTGGATAAGGGGTTGCGAGAGTCTCTCGCCGTTGAGATTCGCCGTCTGATTAAATCCCTGCACTTAACCGCAGTGTTTGTCACGCACGATCAACACGAAGCCTATGCCATGGCGGATCAGGTTGCGGTCTTACACAAGGGGGTCATTGAACAGATTGCACCGGCTCAAGAGCTGTATCGTCAACCGGCCACGCCCGATGTCGCTAAGTTTCTAGACGCTGGGACTTTGATGAGTGCAACCGTCGATGCTAAAGGGCTTTGGCTGGACTCTTCTTTACCACCCTTGCCTTTGTCTTTGCCTGATGCAGAAGAGCAGACTCAAGTGCAAATTATGCTACCGCGATCCGCATTACAGGTGTCGTCGATACCCTCGGCTTATCCGGTCGAGGTGTTTGCCTCGGTGTATCAAGGTGAGTTCTACAGTATCACCCTAGTGCTGTCCCCGAGCGGTGTACGCCTGCAGATGCTGACGCAAGACCCTCCTGCGTCTCAAGGCTATCTTCATATTGATCTGCGCCAGATTCGGGCGTGGGATTCGAATAACCGTGTCATCGAACTGCGTTCTGTATCCGATCATACCTACATTTAAAACGTGAGGCTTCACTGTGAACACAAAACAACTTTTGGCGTCTGCTGTTTTATCAATCACCTTGGCTGCCAGTGCCCAAGCACAAATCTTAACGGTTTACTCCGCTGGCCCCGAAAGCTTAATTAACCATCTTGCGCAGGATTTCACGGCCCAGTCTGGAATTGCGGTGAATGTGTTTCAAGGGACGACAGGGCAGGTGATGGCCCGTTTAGAAGCTGAACAGGCCAATCCCATTGCCGATATTTTGATTTCAGCGTCTTGGGACTCTGCCGTTGACTTAAAAGCGCGCGGCGATTTGTTGGAGCATGTGTCACCGAATGCAACACAGGTCCCCGAGTATTTAAAAGACACGCATTATGTTGCCCAAGGCGTGTCGGCCCTCGCGATGGTGTGGAATAAAAACAGTCAAGTGGCGATGCCAAAAGACTGGTCAGACTTGGCTCAGCTGCTTACAACAATGAAGTCACCATGCCGGACCCTGCTCAGTCTGGGGCGGCTTTTCAGTTGATTACAGGCTTGCTGGCTTCACAGGGCGAGGATGCAACCTGGTCATTAATGCAACAGCTGAAAGACAACAACATGATTGTGCCAGGACCGAATGCACGTGCGCTGAATCCTGTGTTGCAGGGTGCCAAGTCAGTGGTGTTTGGTGCCGTGGATTACATTGCTTTAGGTCAGCAAGCCGATGGTGAGGCGATTGAAGTGGTGTTTCCTGAAAGTGGCACGGTGATTGCGCCAAGACCGATGATGATTTTCAAATCGACAAAGTCGCCTGATCAAGCGAAAGCCTTTATTGATTTCGTTTTGTCCGATGCCGGTCAAGAGCGTGTAGCGCAAAGTTACTTAATGCCAGCGAGAACCGATATTCCAGCATTGCGTCCAACGCTCTCCGAGCTGAATCTGATTCAGTATGATGAAGCGCAATACGAAGCGCGTCGCGAAGACATACTGCAGTCTTTCAGAGCGATTTTTGGTCAGTCAAACTAATGAGATTATCGGCTTATACGATGCAAGGTGTGATGCTAGCAACGGCTGGCATCCTCCTGCTTTTGGTTGGACTGCCTTTACTCTACATTGTATTGCAGGCGATCTTCCAGACGTAAGCCGGGGCAGTTGGGCTCAGCCTTTTTCGGTGTTTATTCCGACACTGAAAGATCCTGAGCTCGCGCATTTGCTCGGCAATACTCTTAAGCTTGGTTTGGCGGTTGTGCTGGGCAGTGCTTTGCTCGCGATTCCACTGGGTGCTTTAAGAGCACTGGCGAAAGTGCCAGGTGCTGCTATTTGGGATGTGGTGTTTCTGGTGCCTTTCCTGATACCACCTTACATTGCTGCTTTAGCTTGGATGATGTCCTTACAAAACCGAGGCTACTTGCAACAACTCCTCGGGTTTAATGCCGATGCATTTTTATTCTCCTTCTGGGGGATTGCATTCGTTATGGTGCTGAATGTGTTTCCTGTGGTGTATTTTGCCATTTCAAGAACATTAATGCTGTCGGTGGGCGTTATGCGTCGGTAGGACGCGTCTGTGGTGCCGGGCCATGGCGGTCATTCTTTCGAATTAGCTTGCCCTTATCGATCCCCGGTATGGCGGCGAGTTTATTGTTGGTATTTGTTTTAACGATTGAAGAGTTTGGAACCCCCGCGACATTGGGTGCTCAATCTGGCTACTTTGTGTTAGTGACGGGCATTCATGAGCGTTTTTCCGACTGGCCTTTGGATATTCCTGGTGCGTCGGTCTTGTCATTATTGTTGGTGATACTGGCGATGGCAGCCTTTTATTTTCAGCATTGGTTAGTCACGCGTCGTTCGTATATTTCGGTGACGGGTAAGCCGTCTGCGATTGAACAGATCGAACTGGGCCGTTTGAAATGGCCGGTGTTTATGCTGTTTATGTTGGTTGCGTTTATTTCGGTAGCGGTTCCGATTCTTGCGGTTTTAGCAACGGCGTTATCTTCAACCTTATCGGGTGGGTTGAGTTGGAGCAATCTATCACTGCGGCATTTTGAGGCACTTTTTAATAATCGTGCCGGTGCGTTGCAGGCTTTGTCGACCAGTCTAGGCTTGGCGACAGGGGCGGCGCTGTTAACAGGTATTCTGGGTGCATTGATTGGCTATTTAGTGGTGCGAGCACAAGTTAAAGGCCATAAGCTTTTGGATTTTTTATCGTTATTGCCCAATGCCATGCCGGGGATTGTGGTGGCTGTGGGTTTAATTCTCGCGTGGAATCAAACCCATTGGCCGATTCAGGTGTACAACACCAGTTCTATGCTGTTGCTGGCCTACACCTGTTTGCTACTGCCGTATCCGGTGCGGTATGCTAGTGCAAGCTTCCGGCAAATGAGTGAAAATCTCGAAGCCGCCGCGCGCGTCTGTGGGGCTGGGTTTGTACAAATGTTCATTCGAGTGTTGCTACCCGCCTTGTCTCCGGCACTGATTGTGGCGATGCTTCTGGTGTTTGCGATTGCGTCAAGGGAGCTAGTTGCTTCGCTCATGGTTGCCCCAGCAGGCTTGACGACGGTATCAACCTTTGTTTTTGGTCAATTTGAGCAGGGGTCACCCGGCCTTGGGATGGCGATGAGCGTTGTGGCCATTTTTAGTACGACATTCCTCTTATTGGTGTTGACCCTGTTGGGACGTCGTCGATTGAGTGGTGAATATTAACCTGAAGACCTGACAGAATAGAGGGGCGGAACACCGAATGCGTTTTATTGGCACGTTGCTCGCCCCTGTGGTGTTTTGGATTGCGTATGCGTTGTTTCGCTCACCCTTTGCCCGCAGTGGCAAAGCCCAACACCAAGGTGTGATGAAGTTATTCCGTTACGCGGCCGATCATGGCAACCGCCGTGCCTTATCCGTTTACGGGCATTTGCTGCATTTTCGAGGAGAGGGCGTCAGTAACCGTATTCAGGGCGCCATTTACCTGCAGCGCGCCGCTGATTTAGGGGATATGAAAGCCCAGTATCAGATGGGTCGGGTATTTGAGCAGGGCTTCGAGCATTATTTTCAGCCGGATGGTGTAAAAGCCAAACAGTATTATACGCTCGCGGCCAAGCAAGGACATATGTTGGCACAGCGTTGGTTGGAGCAGAGTGATGTGTAAGGGCTCCAACCGTTTGTCAACGTACTAGTCTTTACTGCCTGCTCTGTCAGCCAGCACTTCAATCCATATCGCACTGGCTAAATGTTTACGTATTGCCGCATTCACTTGATCTAGAGTGACAGTCGCAAAGTCATTATTGCGCTTGATCCAGTCGAGATAGGTGTGTCCTCGATAGGTTTGATTGGGTAGATGCGCTAAGATGATTTGGTCTTGGCCAAGTGCTAATTGTCGCTCTTGAAAAATTGCCTGTTTCGCCTGTAATAGCTCCTCTTCTGTAATGCCAAATTCGATCAACTTTGACACTTCATCTTTTACTAAGTCAGCAAACTTTTCACCTTGCGTCATCGGGTAGCTCGATTCTATATTAATCCAACTGTCTGTTCCTAAATTGGCAATTTTAATCGACGTTCGAATACCATAGGTTAGCCCTTTATCTTGGCGAAATCGTTTGCTTAAACGTGACTGGATAGGATGACGGCCCAGTACACGTTCAGCCAACAACAGAGCCGCTGCATCTTCATCTGCATTGTTTGCAGGAAAGTGTAAATAGGTTAAATAGTGTCCGGTCAATAATGCGTTGGCATGAGCATGTAAGCGTGCTTCTGGAAAGGGCTCATGCAACTGCTCCTCGCGAGTGAAGGGAGCTGGGCTGTTCCACTGTCCAAACAGCTGTTGAAGTAGAGGCTTGATTGTTTCGGGGTCAAAATCTCCAGATAAAGCGAGTTGACCGTGATTGGTTCCGTAAAATTGACGGTGGAAGGTTTTAACATCGTCTAAGGTCAATGGTTCCAGCTCTGCTAGCAGCTCGTTATGATCACGATGGCGCAATAGATGACCTTCTGGATGGCGCTCAACCTGACGCAGGTATGCACGGTTTGCGACTTGAGCAGGTTGCTGATTAGTCTGGCGAAGTGCTTGTTGCTGTTGACGTTTAACTACATCAAAATCCTCTTGCGTAAGCGCGGGCTGTTTGAGTACCTCCTGTACTAGTGTCAGTAAAGTCTCAAGATGTTTTGGAGGGGTTTCAAGACGAACAGAAACCGTGCCCGTGGACGGCTGAATAAATAACCCCGCTCCCATGCGGTTAACCTGATCCACCAATTCTTGAAAGCTTTTTGTTTCAGTCCCTCTGATGATTAACGTACCGGTTAATTCGGCCAGTGCTCTTTTATGATTCAGCGTGTCTGCATCACCGAAGCGAAATGTCATCCTTCCTTGAACGGGTTTACCTGAACCGGGCTGGGCACGTAATATGATTTGCAGGCCATTGCTGAGTTCATAGCGCTCTAGAGAGGCTTCAATCATTTCAACCTGCTGATTAAAGGCAAGCAGGTCAAATTCAGGTACGGCTGTAGCTGGGCTATTCATTAAGGCAGACTTATCGTCTGTTGGTTTAAGGGTTGTTATCTGAGCCGAACTCACCCCAGAAGCATCCGTCAGTCGATCAGAGATAGGGGTTGCTAATAACTGTCCAGTAAAACGTTGATTGGCATTGAGTAGTGTTTCAGCCTGTTGTTGAACATCGGCCAAGGTGAGATCAGCAAAGTGCTCGAAACGATCTAAAATGAGTTGCCAGTTTCCTAATGCGGCCGATTCAGACAGAACGTCAGCCAGAAGTCCTGGATTTTGAAGTAATTGCCATTGTTGTGCGGCAACCGTGGCTTGAAAACGCTCTAACTCGTCGGCTTGTAAAGGGTTTTCTGCTAAGTTCTCAAGCGCTTGAGTCATTTGTTTAAGAGACTCATCAGCGGAGTGCCCCGATACAATTGGAGCGCTAAAGATATAATAGCCTGCGTGACGAAAGCTAAGCTGCAGTCCCATGACTCCGTGAGCTGTACCTGATTCGACGAGTGTTTTGTACAGGCGACCATGCGGAACACCCGCCATGATGTGGAGAGGCTGCGGACATTATGGCTTGACTCAATGCAGCAACGGGTTGATCTAGCGCCAGTTCCATTTCTCTAAATACGACTTCGCGCTCAGCATCCAGAATCTCTTGCTGAAACTGCAATTGGGTCATACGCTCAGCTTCTAAGGCGAGCAAAAAATCTAGTTTTTCCGAGTCCGAGTCTAACATCGCCGAGTAGCGTGTGCGGTCATAACTTGTCGTCGCATTGAATTGTATGCCGCGCTGGGACAGTTCTTGCGTGAGTGCTTCGCCTGAGCGCTGCTCGGTGCCCCTGAACATCAGATGTTCGAGCAAGTGAGCGGTGCCACTTTTGCCCTCTGGATCATCTAAGGAGCCGACTTGATAGATCAAATTGAAGAAAACGGCATCTCCTGAAGCATCGGGTGCGAGAATGATTTTCAAGCCATTGGCTAGTCGGTATTTGGCAATATCACCCCGTTCCGCCACTTTTTCCAGTGCAACTGAATATGTTGAGGCCATCAGTATTGCAACAAGGTTGTCACCTATTAAGATTTGATATCAGACAGTGGCGCATAGAAGTTTTCCTAAATATATAATACCCATTATTGTTGTAGGTATTAGTGTCCAATAAGCTATATTTGGTTTTGTGTTCTTTTTAGGAATGGTTACAAGTCCTAATTTTACAGAGAGCAGCGCTAGCGCTATAGTGGTTGTCAATATTAAAGCAATTGCTAAGGTATCTGATTCCATTCTTTTTCTCCATCTTACTATTTTCTGAAAAATATTTTAAAGATTGTTTTAAATGTTGGTTGTTTCGAAAATAACTCTATGTTTGATTTATTGGTGTATAAAAACACAGTTAAAGGAATGCATCCAAGACTAAATATGATTCCAATAAACACTATTTTCTCATACAGGCTTGCCGATAAGTGACTGGTTACAAAAATTATAGTTATTAGTAATATTATATAGAATATTGATGCGAATCTTGCATAGTTCATTGTGTGAGTTTTTTATTTAATGTTATGATGTTTATTGGTTGTTTTTAAGCTCATTTATTTTGATCACTACAAATCTTTCCCAAAAGACCAAACAGCCAGCATATACGTATGTTCCTGTCCTTATGGTAATACTTTAATTTAAACTGACGATTGATCCGAGGTGATCGTTACAACAACCTAATCAGCAACACCCTAATGTTAGCAAATGATAATCATTAATGTCTATTTTTTTATTACTATGTATGATGCTTTCTGATTAGAGCTTTCGCTTGCACTGCTTAGACATGCATCAGGCCTAACCGAAGAAGACATTGCAGCACTGCGCACGACACTTCACCACTGAGTGTGTTTATAGGACGTACTCAGCCTACCAACACGTCCACCTGTTTGGCGGATAACTGACTGCGTAGGCTTGAGTGCAGTGCCTCGTCGGTAATTACGCTGTGGAAATCACTGATATGACCCGCTCGACAAACACCCTCAGAATTAAACTTACTGCTGTCGATTAACAAAATATGATGGCGGCTGTTGCGCAATAAGGCTTCTCGGGCCATGACTTCGTCTGTGTTGTAGTCATAGAGATGCCCTAATTTATCCATACAGCCTACTGAAACGATGCCAATTTCGGCATTAAAGCGATTAAAAAACTCAATTGAGTCACCACCGACAACATCCTGATCTCGCTTTCTGACCAATCCACCGGCAATTAATAACTCACAACTCGGGTGATGGCAGAGATGGCGTGCGGCGTGCAAATTGTTGGTCATAATCCGCAGACCAGAGACTTGATAGAGCACTGCAGCCAAATGCTCGACAGTGGTGCCTGTGCCCAATAATAGGCTTTGATGCTCTGCTAGCAGGCTTAAACAGCGTTGAGCGATACGTGCTTTTCCTTGAGCGTTGCGGATTTGTCGTTGTTCAAAGTCCACGTTCTCTCGGCCTGGAAAGGGTGCAACAACACCATGACGGCGAATCAGTAACCCTTTATCTCCAAGGGTGCGTAGATCACTGCGAATGGTTTGCACCGAGACCTGATACTGTTCGGCCAATTGCTCTGGGCGCACAGCGCCTGCGTGATTAATCTGTTTTAAAATTCGCTGGCGTCTTTCTTTCGAATTCATAATGACCTTCTCAACAAATATAGGCTTGGCTAAAAAACGAAAGCATTCAACTAGCATACGAAAGAAAGATGTCATTTTAGTGTCACCTGAACCCTTTAGCATGGACACCTCTTCTTGATGAGACAACAAAAGGTGATGTCCATGTTCAATGTTAAAAAAGCGTTACTCTCTGTGGCTCTTGCGCTGCCGTTGACAGTTCAGGCTGCCGAAAAATTGGTGCTGTATACAAGCCAACCCAATACCGATGCTCAGATGACGGTGGATGCTTCATGAAGGCACACCCAGGTATTGAAGTTGAGTGGGTAAGAGACGGTACGACTCAGTTGATGACGCGTTTGCGTGCGGAATTGAGTGCTGGGGTATCTAAACCCGATGTGCTTTTGATTGCCGATAGTGTGACAATGGAGTCTCTGATAGAAGAAGACCTTCTTCAGCCGTATATGAGTCCTGAGCGTACGGGTTACGATGCAGCACTTTATCATCCCGAAGGTTATTACTACGGCACAAAAATGATTACCACGGGCATTGCTCATCATACCCGTGCTCCTCACCAACCCACGTCTTGGACGGATCTGACACACGAAAATCTTAAAAACCAGGTGGTGATGCCAAGTCCTTTGTATTCGGGCGCGGCCTTAATTCATTTGGCGGCACTGACTGATATGGATGGATTTGGCTGGGACTACTACCAGCAGCTCCAGGCCAACCAAGTCAGCGCTCAAACGGGCAATGGAGCTGTGTTATCCGCAATCACTGCTGGCACAAAACCCTATGGCATCTTAGTTGACTTTATGGCCATTCGTGAAGCGGCCAAAGGTGCGCCGATTAAGTTTGTCTTCCCCAGTGAAGGCGTCACTGCCGTGACTGAACCCGTGGCGATTTTCAAAGAGGCAAACCATCCAGAAGCCGCTCAAAAGTTTGTCGATTTTCTCTTGTCGAGTGCAGGCCAAGCATTGGTATCTGAGCAAGGCTACATTCCAGCATTGGAATCCATCGCGTTACCTGACGGATTTCCGGATCGCTCCGAAATACGCTTGATGCCATTAGACGCCGCTAAAGCACTGCAAAATGCTGAAGACAATAAAAAGCGCTTCAGTGAGATTTTTGGAAGCTGATGACCATGCAGCAAACCCCGAAAATCAGCAGTCAGCCTTCGCGCTGGCTGCTTTCTATACTCCTCTTGGTTATCTTGCTGCTGACCTTGATTCCGAGTCTTCGTTTGTTGATCGAGGCGTTAAAGGACTGGCATTTATTAGGCGATTCTACCTTTGCGCAGGTATTGCAAGAGCCTTCGACTTGGCGAGCCTTCTCACGGAGTCTTTACACCTCTGGTTTGGGAACACTTATTGCCGTGTGTTTAGGCAGTTTATTTGCATTTAGTGTGACCTTGACCAACATCCGTGCGAAAACGGCCTTGGTGTTTTGTTTCATGCTGCCGATGATGATTCCGCCGCAAGTGACGGCCTTAAGCTGGTTACAGTTAATGGGGCCTGGTAGCCCTTTATTGAATACCTTGGGTTTGGCGCCGGCATTGGGTTCTCCACAACCCTTGTATTCGGCGGAAGGTATTGCCATGTTGTTGGGCATTCAGCATGCGCCTTTGGTGTTTTTAGCTCTGCGCACCAGTTTAATTCATTTGCCTGGTGACTTAATCGAAGCTGCCCGTTTATCGGGTGCACGTCAGCATCACATCTGGCTCGATATTATTCTGCCCTTGACGCGCAACGGTTTGATTGCAGGCACATCAATTGCATTTGTATCGGCACTTGGGAACTTTGGTATTCCTGCGATGCTGGGCATTCCAGCGTCTTACTACGTATTGCCCACGCTCATTTATCAAAAAATGTCGGGTTTTGGGCCGAGCGTACTGCCTGAAATGGCGTCACTATCGGTATTAATCGGCGTATTGGCTTGATTGGAATACAAATTCAACAGTATGCCGCACAAAAGGGCCGTTTTCGCTTACTCGGCAACAGCAGTAAAGCGCAATCATTTGATTTGAAAAGAGGGCGAGTTGGGTTGGAAGTGGCCCTTTGGTTAGTGATCAGTCTGATTTTAATGGCCCCCTTACTGGCGTTAATGACCAGCTCTTTAGTCCCTGCATTAGGGGTTCCGTTGACTTGGGAGACCCTGACGTTCTCGGCCTATGATGAAATGGTCTCTCGTCAAGGGATGACTCGACGTGCCTTTTCCAATAGTTTGCTGCTGTCTATTAGTGCGGCGTTGTTACTGATGGTGCTCTCTATCCTCATTGCCAATAGCTTGCGTAAGTCATCGGCGAAGATAAGTACTTGGCTGCTCAGTAGCATTGAAATTCCCTATGCCTTGCCCGGCGTAGTCTTGGCGATTGCCTGTATTTTGCTCTTCGCTAAACCCTTGCCGTTCATCAATCTCGCGCTCTATGGCACCTTGTGGATTATATTTATCGCCTATTTAGCGCGCTTTTTAAGCGTTGCGTTAAAGCCCGTTTTGGCCAGTATCAATGAAATGGATCCGAGTCTTGAAGAGGCCGCGCAAATTGCAGGCGCGTCGCCTTCACGACGACTGATCGACATTGTTTTGCCCTTAATCGCACCGGCTGTTGGGGCAGGAGGCTTGTTGGTATTTCTGACGTCAGTCAATGAGTTGACGGTCTCGGCGTTGCTCTGGAGTGCGGGTCGAGAAACCTTGGGGGTTCTGATTTTCAATCTCGATGAAAGTGGTGACAGTATTCTCGCGGCCGCCATTGCGGTGCTTGTCGTGCTGATGGTGTTTGTATTGATGATGTTGTTGAGCCTCTGTGCTCGCTATTTACCCAAAGGAGTTGTCCCTTGGCAGAGTTAATCCTGAATCAGGTCAGTAAAGTATTCGAGCAAAATCGCGTGGTGGATCAGATTTCACTTAACATTCCACAAGGTAGCTTTGTTGCGCTCTTAGGGCCTTCCGGTTGTGGAAAAACCACCACTCTGCGCATGTTGGCAGGATTCGAGACGCTCAGTGAAGGTGAGTTACGCTTAGGAAATCAAACCCTTGCAACAGCGAAGACTCAGCTACCACCTGAAGACCGTAATATGGGCATGGTGTTCCAGTCGTATGCCTTATGGCCGCATATGACGGTGGCTGAAAATGTCGGGTATCCATTAAAGCACAGACGCATTCCCTCTGGCATGTATCAAAAAAAGATAAAAGACGCCTTAGAAACCGTGGAAATGATGCCTTACGCGCAACGTTATCCACAAGACTTGAGCGGTGGGCAGCGTCAGCGTGTTGCGCTGGCGCGTTGTTTAGTGACCGATCCTGACGTGGTGCTGCTGGATGAGCCGTTGGCCAATTTAGACCGCCACCTGCGGGCATCCATGGAAGAGAGCTTTCGAGCCTTTCATCAGCGCACGGGCGCGACCATGATTTATGTGACGCATGATCAAGCTGAAGCCATGTCGTTAGCCAATCAAATTGCTGTTATGGAAAAAGGTCGGCTAGTGCAATGGTCCAGCCCAGAAGCGCTGTATCATCAACCCAAAACCCAATGGGTGGCTGAGTTTATCGGGCAAGGCAGTATTTTGATGGGGAAAAAAGCGCCCGAGAACCAAACCCTGACGGGAGAGGGCGTCAATGCGTTGTTTCATCCAACCAATGAGCGTGCGCAAAGTGCATTTCTGGTTCGACCCCAGCATGTGCAGATTGAGTTAATCAACGCTTCATTGCCGCAATCAGCGGCTTTGACGGCCCGCGTGATCTCTCAGGTGTATCGTGGTGAGCGTTATGAAATCCATCTGGAAATGCCTAACCAACAGCGGCTACAGGCCTTTCATCCAATGGCTGTACCGATTGGAGCCACGGTTAGCCTTAACCTCACACAGGCTTGGTCATTGGCGGCATAAGGAGTCAGTATGTCGGTTGCAATACGTTGTCTTAGCGGGTTGGGTGATAAAGCGCCTGCCGCTATTTTACTGCAAGCAGACGGTGTCAACCTGCTGTTGGATGCAGGCGGAGCCTTACAATCTGGTGAAGCGATTGATTGGCCTAGGCAGTTAGAGGGCATCAAGCTGGATGCCATCTTAATCACGCACGACCATATTGATCATATCGGCGGTGTGGCTCAGCTGGATTTTAATATTCCTCTCTATTGTACGGAAATCGCGGCACTGAGCTTACCCAAAGGGCGAGACTGGCACCCTTTGCCATTGCGCGGTACCTGCAGGATTGCCGGGATTTCGGTGACAACAGGCTTAAACGGTCACTCATTAGGTGGTGTTTGGTTGCATTTCGGTCTTGATGAAGGCATCTATTACTCTGGTGACATCAGTCTGGAGTCCCTGAGCTTTGCCTTTGACTGGCCACCCAAAGCCAAGGTAGCGCTGTTGGATGCCTCGTATGGCGATTATGATCAACCTCAACAGGCGTGTATCGACGCCTTGATGGAGCGAATGCGGCCACAGAGTCTGCTGCCAGTGCCTCCCTCGGGTCGCGCATTGGAAATGGCGATTCAGTTGGAGCAACGTGGTTACACTGTCAGTTTAGATCCCGTATGTGTGGCATTTTTGGAGCAGGTTAGGTCGCTTAGCCCTCGCTATTTTCAAGAGGCTTTCATGCGGCACTGGCGCAATTTTCGCCGAGGCTTTGGATGGAAAGTGATCTAGACACCCCTTGTGTTCGCTTGGCGGCCGATCCGGATGGTTGTTCCGGCGCGGCGGGGCGTTTAATTGCAGATCCACACTATCAAGGTCGCGTAATTTACACGGGCTATATGCCAGAAAAAGCATTGAATGACGTGCAAACAGGACGTGCTGAATGGACGCGTTGGAATGTGCACCCAAGGTTCAGTGATATTTGTGGATTGGTCGAGCATCTGCAGGCTGAGCGTATCTACCCCTTGTTCGCTAAGCCTGAGCAGCTGCAGCGCTGGCAAGAAACCTTTAAGCAGCGTCTGTGTTTATCGAATTGTCTAACCGATTAAGCCTGTCGATTGAGCCATTACTCTCCAAAACTATGTTGAAACAATTTTTAAACAATAAAAGGACATATGCATGAAAAAATACTCCGCCGTTATTGTTGATGTGGATGGAACCCTAGCTGAATTCGATCCTGAAGAGGTAAGGCATTGGGTGTTGGGTGAAGAGAAGCATTGGGATGCGTTTTTTGATCATATGGAAACGGCCGCGCCTATTGATGCGGTTGTTAAGCTTGTTCGTATTCTGCATCAGCAAGGGCAAAAAATCCTTATTTGCAGCGGTCGTCCTGAAACGCATATGGCACGTACCTAGCTTGGCTGAATGCTCATGAAATTCCGTATGATGGTGTTTATTTACGTAAAGAGCGTGATGACCATTTGCGGGATGAGGTGGTCAAGGCCGAGTTGCTTGAAGATATGAAAGTTGCCGGATTTGAGCCCTGGCTGGTACTGGATGATCGTGATGCGGTGGTTGCGCAGTGGCGAGCTTTGGGGTTGACGTGTTTGCAGTGTGCGGAGGGGAATTTTTGAGGCCGTAGTGGTGGGTAGTAAGCCCTGACCTATCAAGACTCAAGACACGGCATTAATCCGTCCATGGAGCCTCGCGTTCGCCATCCATGGCGAACGACGGTCTTGAGTCTTGCTATGTCAGGGCTTTTGAGGAGGTTTCCGGTGGACGCTTGCTTTTAAAAAAAGCTATCATTCCAGTCAAAAGCAAAGGAGTTGCTATGACCCACACGGAACCAGACCGCAATACAGATTATGACAGCCCATGGAAAATAGCCCTCGATGGCTATTTTCAGGAGTTTTTACAGTTACTTTTCCCTCATATACCTCCAGAAATCGATTGGAGCAAAGGCTACACCTCGCTGGATAAAGAGTTGCAGCAGGTGACGCCAGATGCAACTTCCGGTAGACGTTATGCTGATAAACTGGTTAAAGTGTATACACTCGGTGGTGACGAGACGTGGCTTCTGATCCATGTCGAAGTATTCGTATGATGTATGAGCGAGGCTACAGCAAAGAGCAGATACAGGAATTATTCAATGTGATTGATTGGGTGATTCAGCTCCCTTCAGCCCTGAACGATGATTTTTTGAATGCGGTCTATGCAATCGAGGAGGATAAAAAAATGCCTTATATCAATACAGCTGAACGTGTTGGTTTAGAAAAAGGTGAACAAATAGGCTTCAAAGAGGTCGCCAAGAGGGCCGTCAAGAAGGCCGCCAAGAGGGCGAAGCTATGGCTTTACGCAAACTCATAAAAATGAAGTTTGGTGATGTTCCTGAGTGGGCGGATGAACAACTTTCGAATGCGATATAGCTAAGCTTGATTGCTGGATAGAAGGGATATTAACTGCAGAGACGCTTGAGGCTTTATTGTGTAGGCAGTGATTATGTGTCTCTAGCTCATAGTGACTATCGAGACCTTACGGTGAGTGGTCGGTT